>JBLNCH010000001.1:0-4246 GCA_050260485.1 Bacillota bacterium
CGGCTGTCCAGCCAGACCAGTTGCTGAGGGTGGCGGGCTATCTCAATTGGGTTTAACTCCGAGTCATACAACCTGGTGACCCGTTCTGTCTGAAGCGGCTTGTATGCCTCCAGGTATTCCAGGTGGTCCCCTACACCGAAAGGTGCCCGCTGTTCTATCAGCAGACGACCGTTTTTATCATCCCGGTCTCGGACTACCCCACAGAATAGGACCCTGCGGGTTGATTCGGTCTTCTCAATATCCTGAGCTACCTCAGGTTTACCCAGGGCAAATCCGGTGGTGAAAGGACGGGTGGCCACCCGTTCCAGTTCCCGCGTCCACCGTTCCATTTCCGGGGGATTACCCTCCAGGATACTGTCGATGGCCTCACGGTACACCTTGACTACCGCTGCCACATAGTACGGGCTCTTCATCCGACCTTCAATCTTGAAGGCATCAACCCCGGCTTCAATTAACTGGGGAATAAGGCTTATCATGCACAGGTCCTTGGAATTCATGACATAACTGCCCCGTTCGTCCTCCGCGACCGGGAAGTACTGGCCAGGGCGTTTCTCTTCCACCAGAGCGTAACGGTAGCGGCAGGGATGGGCACACTCACCAAGGTTGGCACTGCGGCCGGTCATAGCTTGAGAAAGCCAGCAGCGGCCGGAGTACGAGAGGCACATGGCCCCGTGAATAAATACCTCCAGCTCAATGGGAACAGACTGTTTGATCCGGGCAATCTCCTCGATACTCAATTCCCGGGCGAGAACCAGCCGGGAAGCTCCCTGACGGCGGTAAAATTCGGCACTCTTAAAGTTGGTAACATTGGCCTGGGTACTGATGGTTACTGGGAGGTCCGGGCTGAACTCCTGAGCCAGGAGCAGTACTCCCGGATCAGAAATGATAAGGCCATCCACCCCTAGTTTACTTAATTCCTTCAGGTAGACCGGCAGCCGATCTATATCATGATTGTGGGCAAATACGTTGACGGTCACATAGACCCTGCGCCCTGCCAGGTGGGCAATTCGAAGCCCTTCCTTGATTTCGGGCAATGAGAAGTTGCCGGCCATCGCCCTCAGGCTGAATTCGTACCCTCCCAAGTAAACCGCATCCGCCCCGAAGTCTACAGCAGCCTTAAGTTTCTCCAAATTGCCGGCCGGGGCTACCAGTTCCGGCTTATAGTTGCGTTTCATCTGTTAAACTTCCTCTAGTTTTGGTTTTTGGCTTTGAGGTGCTCGGCGTAGGTCCGGGAAAACACGTGGTGACCATCACTGGTCGCTACATAGTAATAATAGTCATGTTCTTCCGGCTGCAGGGCAGCGGATATGCTGGTCAAACCCGGCGAGGCAATAGGTCCAGGAGGCAATCCAGTGTTGCGGTATGTGTTGTAGGGGGAGTCAACCTCCAAGTCGCGCAAAGTAACCTGATCCTTGTGGTGACCCAGGCTGTACAGTACAGTTGCATCCACCTGCAAGGGCATCCCATCCTGCAGACGGTTATATATCACTCCGGCAATGCGCGGCCGCTCCGAGTCGAATAATGCTTCCTTTTCTATCATGGACGCAACAGTTACCACCTGGTAAACGGATACCCCCTTCTGCCGAGCCAGGGCGGCAAATTCCTTTTCCCAAACCTCGGAGAACCTCTTTAACATCATATCAATTATCTGGTCAATCGATGTATCCCGCCGTATACGGTAGGTATCCGGGTACAGGAATCCCTCCAGGCGGTTTTCCCGCATCGGTATGTCGCGCAGGAACGCGAAATCCCGGCTGCGTACCACGGCCTTGTCCCATTCTTCCGCAGTACAAATCCCTTTAGCCGCGAAAAGCTCTCCCATCTGCTTTAGCGTGTAACCCTCGGGTATTGTGATCTTCATACTTGCTACCCGCCCGGCGACCAGATCATCGACGATCTCGGACATGGGTTGACTGCGACGGAACTGGTATAGGCCAGCCTTGAGCCGGGCATCGTATCCGCGCAAACGGCAGTACCACACGAAAAATTCCCGGTTCCTGATCAGGTCTTGTTCAGCCAACATGCGGGATACCTGGTGGGTACTGGTATTATCTGGTATGTGAACCTCCACCAGCGTTCTGTCGAAAGGGTTGACCGGAGCCATATACTGTTTAAACTGGCGTACGGAAAACCAGACCATCAACAGAATAACCAGCATAAATACTGATATCAATAACTTTTTCCGGCTATTTATGCTGAAACTGCTCACCTTGCATCCCCCCAATGGCGTCAGGCAAACTCGCCGTGGCTAGAATAACGGTTGGTCTTCCTGATAACCATCAACTCCAACATCTTCGCCCCTTGCTTAACCCTGATTACCGTCCTTACCTGCCGGCACCCCGGGCAGGTCCGCCTGAGCAGGCGAATCCGCAGAATTATGGGGATCGATTACTGGGTCTTCCGCACCAGGCGTCCCATCATGATTTGTCCCGGGAGTCTCCGGATAATCCGGTTGGGGATCTGTTCCCGGGTCTTCCGAATTATCATGATTCCCGGGATCTACCGCCGGGTTCTCAGGATTTGCAGGTATTTCCTGGGGCGGTAAATCGGGAATCTGATTAATCGGTAACGGCAGCTTGGTCCCTACGAAAACCAGTCTGTCCAGGGGCTTATAAACATCAGATGACATCAATTCCCGCTTTACTAGGCGTCCTTGTTCATATACCGTTCGATAAGTCCGGACGAGGTACCCCTTGACCCCTTCATGGTCAACTTTTTCCTCCCCCAGCGGCAGTTCGGGGTCACCTTTTCGTATCTCCTTAAAATCGGTTACTCCGAAAACATCGCGCTCTATCTTCACTTTAACGGCAGGTCCGCTGCGCTTGCCAAATATCTGCACCGTCAGCTTACCCCCCTGAACGTTTGTCCTAATGCAGATAGGGCTTGCGGTATCATTTCTGAAGCGGAGATCCTTGGCCTGGTAGGTTACAGTGGCATCCGTTCCTGTCGGCACATAGGCTACTGCGACACTGTGATTATGGCGTTCGACGACCGGAAGGTTTGCCAGTAGAACAGCATTGTACAGCGTCGATGACACCTGGCATATGCCACCGCCAATCCCGGGTTTAAACTCGTTCTGCAGGATTACCATAGCCTCTTTGTAACCGGTGCTGAACTCCCTGGGACCCACCGCGGTGTTAAATGAAAACTCCTGTCCGGGCGGAACGACTGCCCCGTTTAGGGCCGAGGCCGCAATGCGCAGATTAGAGGAGCGGTTGATGTTATTAACATCAAAGTAGGTTGTAAAACTCCCCAATTCCACCAGGTCCTTAATGTCCGCCGGGTTCACGCTAACCGATTCAAAGTCGGCCACCAGATTGGCAGTGATCTTATTATCCCCCGTATAGTGCATGGGCAGGGATTTAAACGTTGCTTCCGGGTCAATCCTAAATCCATCCTGACCGGGAATCAGAATCGGGTTACCTCGTGCATCCCACTTGACCCGGGAGATCTTGACCGGGTCTTTGATTGATCCCATTATATATGCCATGGCCTGATTATACTTATCCCGGTCATACTCGATCGGTATCCTGATGGGATAGTGGCGTCGCTCACGGTTTGTGATCCGCTTCCACAGGCTCCGGCTTCCCTCCTGCTCCATAACCTGGTCCACAAACCTTGCTACCTGGAGTTTGGCTCCCAGGTCTCCTGCCTTAATTGAGTAGGTGAATCCAGGGGCCGTGAAGCTGTATTCAACTAAGGCAAAACCGTTCGTCTGCTCACTCATCAAGCGGATAGCCTCATCCCTGGTAATCCCGCTAAGATCTTGGCCGGCCACAAAAGTTCCCAGGGGAAAAGTATCCCCGGCTAACAGGTACTGGCCGGCAAACAACGAACTGCCAGCCAGTAAACCGAGGATGATTACTACAGTAACTACCAGTATATTTCGGTGTAAGACCGACAACCTATTCCCCTCCCAAAGTGGATTCCTCTGCAAAAATCGAACTAACCTATTTATATGCATAAATAAGCAGGAAGGGCTGACGAAACACGGCTGCAACACCTTGCGATTCGAGAAGTGTGAAACCGGAAGTGTTAGAGGATAGCTCTTACATAAGTATCAAGGATTATCCATCACTCTTAATTAAATAAAGAAGCCGTAAGGCTTCCTTATTCAATCTCTTCGCTCTCCACCAATTCCTGCCAGGCGTCCGCCACCTTCTCCCATTCCTCATCATCCTCAATGTCTGCCAGGTACATATTGCCTTCCTCATCATAGGTGGCTCTCAGGTTGGTGATCTCGACC
>JBLNCH010000002.1:0-5976 GCA_050260485.1 Bacillota bacterium
ATTTCGATGGTCTGATAATAATTCAGCACCGAATCCCCATAGGTGTTTACCTTGATCCTGGTCAGGTCGGCTGCCTCCCCAGGCATGTCCAGTGATTTTGGACTTCTTATAATAACAACTCCTTGCGGGTTTAGCAGGACCCCCAAGTAGCTTAAAATCTTGGAGAAATAAATTACCTGGCGAAAAGGAGGATCAACATAAATAATGTCAAAACTGGCCTTTTCCTTGGCCAATTGGTTAACAATGCGGAATACGTCTCCCTTTATGACCCGGGCCTTGGAATCCAGCCGGCAGGCTTGAAGGTTCTCCTGGATCACGGTTACTGCCTGGGGGTTACGTTCTACAAATACGACTTTCTCTGCCAATCGACTCAATGCTTCTATTCCGACTGCTCCACTGCCCGCAAACAGGTCCAGAAACGTTTTCCCCTCCAGGTACGGTCCGATGGTATTAAACAACGCTTCCTTGATGGTGTCGGTCACCGGCCGGATATCAGGTCCTTTGGGAACTCTAAGCTTCCTGCCCTTGGATAGACCGGCAATCACCCTCAAAAATCGTTTCCTCCTGTTACTCCTTTTCCCAAAATTATAGCATAAGAAAAAAAAACAGAAAAAGAATGTATTATTCTTGGAATTGCCGGGAATGATATCTTCAACCGGGATTAAAAACCCGGAAATAACAAACCCTCCCCAACAACTTTACAAAATTCTCCTCTCCCCAAACTAAAAGGCGGCTGAAAAACAATCAGCCGCCGTTTAATTTTGTATAAAAAGCATCCCATTACGCAAGCTATTTATTAGTTTGGAGGTTGATAAGCATGAACGAAATCCTGCGCGAGTTTACTCTGCAAGTTGATCTGGCGATGGAAGCCCGGGACCTGGTCAGAGGAGATACCGGTCAGGAGATCCCCGGGGTTGTTGAGGAGGTAGAAGAACTAACCAACTGTAAAATCACCACCATCCGGATTAAGGACCAGGCAGCCGAACAGAAGATGGGTAAGCCAATAGGGACCTATATAACCATCGAAGCCCAGAACCTGCGTATCAGGCACCCTGAAGTCCATGAGGAGGTTTCCCAGGCCATCGCCAAAAAACTTAAAGGTGCGGTGGATAAGATCGACAAGAACGCTACCGTCCTGATCATTGGCCTCGGCAACTGGAGAGCAACCCCGGACGCCTTGGGTCCAAAAACGGTAGAATCCAGTCCGGTTACCCGACATTATTTCAAGTATGCTCCCCAGGCGCTGGTGGAGGGTATGAGGCCGGTCTGCGCTATGGCTCCCGGTGTTCTGGGCACCACCGGAATCGAAACTTTTGAGATAATTAAAGGAGTTGTAGAAAAAGTCCAACCGGCATTGGTTCTGGTGATTGACTCCCTGTCCGCACAGAGTACCGAACGGATAGGCACGACCATCCAGATCTCCGACACCGGTATCCAACCAGGATCAGCCGTGGGCAACCCCAACCGGCAGGCCATAAACCAGCAATCCTTGGGAGTGCCGGTAATTGCTATCGGCTGTCCCATGGTGGTCAATGCGGCAACCATAGCCAACCAGGCTATACAGATTTTTTGCCAGAACAACAATGTGCAGTACAACCCACAAACCAGCTTGAACGCCATCAAGCCGGTTCTCTCGTATTTTGGCGGCAGCCTGACTGTAACCCCCAAGGAGATTGACGATCTGGTGGAAAACATCTCCGGTGTGATCGCCTATGGCATAGCCTACGCGTTGTTCCCCGACATCTCCCGGGAACAGCTGGAACTCTACGCCAGTTAAAGGGCAGGGAAACGACAAACGGTGTGAAAACTAAGTGCGAGGGCACATAGCTACGCAGGTTTGCAGGAACCGCATATTCGGCGGCTCGCGAGTAAGCGACGTTGTGATGATCCGTTACACCCCCCAACGAAGTTTTTCTGAGCCCAGGGCGGGACTATTTCGCCACGGACGGCGAGATACCGTCATGGAGGCTGTCCCGCCCAAAGAATAACGGGTTGCGGAGATGTAAGCTAGGAACACAGGAGCAAGCCAGACGACGAATACGCTCATCATGCATAATACGCAATAAATTCGGTTTCACACGGTCTGGCGTTCTGATACCATATTTTCATAGTTGCGCAGGAAGTACGGGGACGATCCTCGGTGCTTCCTTTGATATCTACTGTTATGCCGCCACTAGTTGGCGGCGATGTTTTCTTCGTAGGGGAATTTTTTGGTTAGCAGTTGCTGGATTACAGGGTTGTCATCCAGCAATGCGGTGGAGTTGGCGGCGGCATCCCGCGTTATATGCAGCAGATCGGTGTCCTTCCACAGATCAGTCAGTTTAAGCTCCGGCAGGCCGTGCTGTTTCAGCCCCCATATGTCACCAGGACCCCTTAAACGCAGGTCCTCGCTGGCAATCTCAAAACCATCGGTTGTTCTCTCCATCACCTTCAACCGCTTCAGCCCCAGCTCATTGCGAGGGTTCCCCAAAAGGATGCAGTAAGCCTGTTCTGCTCCCCGGCCTACCCGTCCCCGCAGCTGGTGGAGCTGGGATAGCCCGAAGCGCTCGGCCGATTCTACGATCATCACCGTTGCATTGGGAACATCGACCCCTACTTCAATAACCGTGGTGCTTACCAGAACATCTATCCTACCCTGGCGAAAGTTCTCCACTATCTGGTCCTTCTCGGAGGGTTTCATACGCCCATGCAGCAGAGCGACGACATGATGGCGGAAAATGCCGGCTTGAAGCCGCTGGTACAGAGCGGTAGCATCTGTCAGATCCTGTTTCTCAGACTCTTCAATCAAAGGGCAAACCACATAACCCTGGCGCCCCAGTTTGACCTGTTTCAACAGGAACTGGTAGGCCTTGTCCCGCCCGGACTCGCGCAGGGCCAGAGTCTTTACCGGCATTCTGCCGGGGGGTACCTCATCGATGGTAGATATGTCCAGATCTCCATAAATAGTAAGGGCCAGTGTGCGGGGGATTGGGGTGGCACTCATCACCAGAACATCCGGCAGGTAGCCTTTTTGTCCCAAAACTGCTCTCTGACTGACCCCAAATCGGTGCTGTTCATCGATTACGGCCAGACTGAGTCCTTTGAAGACAACGCTTTCCTGAATGAGGGCATGGGTTCCCACCAGCACCTGGACCTGTCCCCCTGCGGTCCCGGAGAGGATCTCTTTCCGTTGTTTTGCAGGGGTGGAACCGGTCAGCATTTCCACCCGCAATTCTGGAGGATAGACTCTCCGAAGTGTTTCAAAATGCTGCATGGCCAGTATCTCAGTAGGTACCATCAATGCTGCCTGGTAGCCGCTGCTTACGGCCTTGGCCATAGCCAGAGCCGCTACTATGGTCTTTCCTGAGCCTACATCCCCCTGAATCAGCCGGTTCATTGGGCGGTCATCTTCCATATCCCTAAAGATCTCAGCCGTTACCCGTTTCTGTGCACCGGTAAGGGAGAAGCTCAGTCCACGAATTACCCTGGCAACCAGGTCGTCCTGTTCGATGTTTCTTATACCCTTGACATTAGGGTCTCGTAATGCCAGTTGCTCACGTCTGATGGCCAGCTGCAGCAGGAAAAGCTCCTCAAACGCCAGGCTCCGCCGGGAGAGTTCCTGCTGTTCCCAACCGGTGGGAAAATGTATTCCGCGGAGGGCCTGCCCTACAGGTAACAACCCGAGTTCCTGTTTTGTCCCGGGTGGAGTGATCTCAGGATAAACCCGGACATAGCCATCCAAAGCGTTTCTGATCATCTGACGCCATACCTTCTGACTAATCCCCTCGGTTGAGGGATAGACCGGATCTATGCCGGAATCATCAGTTGCTCCACCTGTCACTTCATAGTCATAAGCTGACATCTCTACCTGGCCATAACTTAGATTTACCTTTCCCTTCACAAATATCGGCAATCCCGGTTTGAGAATATTTTTCAGGAAACTCTGGTTAAACCAGACAACCGGTATCCTTCCCGAATCATCTCTGACTACCGCCTTAATAATAACAATACGGCGAGAACTAACTGAAGCTCTCACCGTTTCAATAGTACCTGCAATGGATGATACCTCTCCGGCCCGAAGGCTGGCGATTTTAACGGTTGCATTCCGGTCTATGTAAGTACGGGGTATATGCCATAACAGATCATAAACATCTCTTATGCCCAGACGCTGCAGGTGTTTTTCCCGCTGAGGCCCGACTCCTTTGAGATAGCGAACGGGATCAAACAGGGTATTCAAAAGTACTCCCCCCTAAAACCGGTCGTCCGATCCTATTCCACTGAAATGAGGTAATGGTAAAACGGCTGTCCCCCATAATGCAGTTCGATATCATAATCAGGGTATTTTTCCTCCACCTGCTCCTTGAGTTTCACGGCCTCATCCTCAGTAACATCAGCTCCGTAAAAGATGCTGATCAGGTCCCCATCGGCAGCCATATTCTCCAAAAGCACCATCACCATACGGTCAGCACTATCACCTTTGGCTGTGACCTTATCATCAATCAGGCCAATATAATCACCTTCCCTGATCGACAAACCATTAATCGACGAGTCCTTCACCGCAACCGTAACCTCTCCGGTCTTAACCCGGCCAATTTCCTCCGTCATGGCCTGGGCCACCTCGTCCAACTCGCCATCGCTTGCGTAGGCCACCAGGGCCGCTACTGCTTGAGTTAGGCTGGTAGTCGGGACCACCCGCACCGGTTTATCGGCCATCTTCATGGCCTGCTCGGCCGCCATAATAACGTTCTTGTTGTTGGGCAGGATTATTACTCCTTGGGATCTGGTTTCTGATACCGCCCGCAACAGATCCTCAGTGCTGGGGTTCATGGTCTGTCCCCCATTTACCACCTGGTCCACTCCCAGGCTTTGCATGATCTGCACCCAGCCTTCCCCCAGACCTACCGATACCAAACCGGTAGTTTTGAGTTCAGCCAGGCTCTCCAACCGGGCCTGGGTTTCCTCCTCCATGTTATTGATCTTGATATCGTGGAGGGTGCCCCAGGACAGGCAGACTTCCAGAACCTTTCCCGGGTGATTGGAATGGATATGTACCTTTACCAGATCGTTCTCTCCCACCACCAGTACGGAATCACCGAGAGGCTCCAATTCATCTCTTATCTTATCGACATCCAGCCGGAAGCCCCTTATGAGGGTTTCGGTACAGTACTGAAACTCCAGACCTTCCGGTTCCGCTGCAGTTTCAACCGGAACCGCGATAGTCTCCATCAGCTGACCGTCCTGCATTCCCTCTGGTGACAACGCCTGTATCATTCCCTCAAACATATACAGGAAACCTTGTCCACCTGAATCAACCACCCCGGCTTCTCTCAAAACCGGCAGCATCTGAGGAGTGCGTTCCAGCACCCGGTAACCGCTTTCCAGAGCCGCCTGCATAACCTCAACAATATCACTGGTTCTTTTGGTTGCATTCGCAGCAGAGCGGGCTACCTCCCGCACAATGGTAAGGATGGTCCCTTCGACCGGCTTCATAACCGCTTTGTAAGCGGTATCCGAGCCGGCCTGCAGGGCAGCAGCTAATCCTTTAGCATCAATCCTGTCCTTGTGCTCCAGTTCTTTGGCCATACCGCGAAATACCTGGGACAGTATTACTCCTGAGTTACCGCGGGCTCCCATCAGAGAACCCATGGAAATGGCCTTGCCGACTTTGCCTATATTCTGATCCTGTCGTTTTTCAGCTTCATGGGCCGCTGATAACAGGGTCAAATACATATTAGTCCCGGTGTCGCCATCTGGCACCGGGAATACGTTCAGAGCATCCACTCTGGCCTTGTTCTTTTCCAGCAGAACAACCCCGGTCTGGATCATTCTGACCAAATCTAATCCATCAATAAACTGTAACCCCACCCACAGTCCTCCTCTGGTTATTCTTTGGCAACCCTTACCCCTTGAACATTAACATTAACCCGGGTTACCGGTATACCAGTTATTTCCTCCATGACGTATTTGATTTTCTGCATTATATTGTAGCCGACCTCG
>JBLNCH010000003.1:0-5400 GCA_050260485.1 Bacillota bacterium
GGCTCGCCAGCTGGTCAACCGGGCTTTGAATCTGTGGATCAACTTTTTTGATACTGCCCGCGGTTATAGCGACAGCGAAGCCAAGCTGGGATTGGTTTTGCGGGAGAGGCAGACGGAAGCCATCATCGCGACCAAATCAATGGCCAGGACCCGCGATGCCATGGAATCGGATATTGAGAAAAGCCTGCAGGCTTTGGGAACCAAGTACATTGACCTCTACCAGATCCATAATGTAAAGGACACCCCCACCTTGGACCAGGTGCTGAATCCCGGGGGAGCCATGGAAGCCCTGCGGGACGCTCAAAAGTGCGGACTCGTGAAGCATATAGGTATCACCAGCCACATAAAAGGCCTGCTGAAAGAAGCTCTTAAAACCGGGGTCTTTGAAACCATTCAGTTTCCTTTTAATCCGGTAGAATCTGACAGTGTCCCGGAGCTGCTGGAGATGGCTGCGGAACAAGGTACTGGAGTTATAATTATGAAACCTCTGGCAGGTGGCGCTATTAAGCATGCCGGCCTGGCCTTGCAGTATATTCTGGAGTACCCGGTATCAACCGTTATCCCCGGGATGGACTCACTACAGCAGGTGGAAGAGAATGCCCTTACCGGGTCGAGGTCAGAGAATCTTACCCCTGCGGAAAAAGAATTGCTCCACCGGGAAGTGGAGGAGCTCGGATCTTTATTCTGCCGTCGTTGTGAGTACTGCCAGCCCTGTCCCCAGGGCATAGACGTGCCCCTGGTGTTCCTCCTGGACGGCTACTTCACCCGGTATGGACTGACTGACTGGGCTAAAGAGCGTTATCAGAGCATGAAAGTCAAACCTGATGCCTGCACGGAGTGTAAAGAGTGCGAGGAGAAATGCCCTTATAACCTGCCGATTAATCAGATGCTAATCGCCGCCCGTACTCGCTTGGAATAAACTAAGTTCCTTCTATCTGACTCGGATTTGATGATGCCAAATGAGGCGTCAAGTTGCTGCTATTTCCCAATAAATATTTTAAAAGAAACTCTCTTTTTGATTGACATGTTTATGTCCGTAATATTAGTATACAAATAAACGGTTGGAATGGAGGGTGCATAGGAAGTGGGGAATTGGTATAAGACTGGTTGTGTATTGTGTCCCCAGAACTGCGGCCTGGAGATTCTAGTCGAGGATAATCGCATGATCAAGGTAAGACCTGACAAGGATAACGTGCGGAGCGAAGGGTATGTCTGCCGCAAGGGACTGAATGTTCCTTTTCACCAGCACCATGCGGATCGATTAACCCACCCATTGAAGAAGGTAAACGGTGAATTCCAGGTCATCTCCTGGGAGCAGGCGATTGACGAGATAGCGGAGAAACTGCGTGAGATCCGGGATACCTATGGTCCCCGTTCCCTGGCCTACATGGGAGCCGGAGGGCAGGGGTGCCATTTTGAGGCGGGTTTTGGAGTACGGCTGCTGCGGGCTTTAGGGTCGAAATGGATTTATGGTCCCGCCGCCCAGGAATTCGGCGGGGTTCAGTGGGTAGCCGGACGAAGTTTCGGCCGACAGTACATGTTTACCGGTACCGACCATCATGAGACTGATCTGCTTCTGGCCATCGGCTGGAATGGCTGGATGAGCCATCAAATACCTCAGGCCCGCCGCGTTCTTAGCCAATTTTCCAGGGATCCGGATAAGCTCTTAGTGGTCATTGACCCGCGCAAATCGGAGACTGCGGAGCGGGCCGATATCCACTTGGCAGTCAGGCCGGGAACCGATGCCCTCCTCACCCGAGCCATGATCGCCATCATTCTGCAGGAAGGTTGGCAAAACCAGGATTATATCGACAAATACGTCAATGGATTCGAACTTATCAAACCCTGGTTCCAGGATTTTGATGCCCGCTCGGCAGTGGAGTTCTGCGAGCTGGACTATGAGCAGGTGCGTGAGGTCTGCCGCTTGATCGCTACCCGTAAGACGTCCATGCACCCTGACCTCGGCATCTTCATGAACCGTCACAGTACCCTGACCAGCTATCTGCACATGATTCTGCTGGCCATCTGCGGACGCTGGTTCGTACGCGGAGGGAATATCCTTCCCGGTTGGCTGATGCCTCTAGGTTCCCATTCCGACGAGCGTGATCCGAAAGCGTGGCGAACGTTGGCCACGGATTTTCCAGCCGTTATGGGGAGCTACCCTCCCAATGTCATGCCGGAAGAGATAATGAGCGACCACCCGGAGCGCCTGCGCGCGGTCTTAATCTGCGGCGCCAATCCGCTGCGCTCATATGCCGATACCACCGCCTATGAACAGGCATTTGCCCAGCTTGACCTCCTGGTGACCGTCGAACTGGCCATGACCGAAACCGCGGTATTGTCCCATTATGTTCTTCCCGCCAGGTCAGCCTATGAATCGTGGGACGGGACCTTCTTTCCCCATACCTTCCCGGAGGTCTTCTTCCAGATGCGCCGCCCCATAATCAAGCCTGAAGGGGAACCGGTGGAAGCAGGCGAGGTCTGGGTGCGGCTGGCCGATCGGATGGGATTGATTCCGCCTATTCCCGATGAACTGCACGAGGCAGCATCCCGAAGTCGGCTGGAGTTTGGCCAGGCCTTGATGAAATACGTGCAGGCCAATCCAAAAGCTGCCGGTATGATGCCCTTTATCCTGGCCAAAACTCTGGGACGGGTGTTGGGTTCCGTTCATCTCGCTGCCCTGTGGGGCATACTGCAGACCATGCCCAAATCAAGCCGGGAAAATGCAGCCCGGGTCGGCTTCAAGCCCGGTCCACTGATGGGCGAGGAGATCTTCCAGGCTATACTGGATCACCCGGAGGGATTATGGATTGGCCGGGTGGACCCGGATAAGAACATGGAAGAGCTGAAGACAGAGGATGGGAAGATCCATGTTTACGCTCCGGAGATGGAAGAGTGGCTGCTGTCGGTAACTCCCGAGAATGAAAAGAAGGCCCTGGAGTTAAATCCTGACTACCCTTTGATTCTACTGGCTGGACGCCACATGGATATGAACGCCAATACCCTCATGCGCAATCCCGAGTGGAACAAGGGACGGAGAGCCTGTACCCTGGCCATGAATCCGCAGGATGCTGAAGAAATGGGACTCTCCGACGGTCAGATGGTAAGGGTGACCACGGAAGCCGGTTCTGAAGAAATTGAACTGGAGGTTACGGATGCGGCCCGTAAAGGGCAGGTCATAATGCCTCACGGTTTTGGATTGGTGTATAACGGGAAGAAGTACGGGGCCAATGCCAACCGTCTGACCAAAAATACGAACCGGGACCGCTTTGCCGCAACTCCGCTGCACCGCTATATCCCCTGTCGGGTAGAAGCATTGTAGCATTACCTTAGTAATTCAAGGAGGAGCCTGTGCGCAAGATACCGATTGCCGAAGCAGTGGGTTTAACCCTCTGTCATGATATAACTCAGATTATCCCCGGGCAGGTAAAGAGAAGGGCCTTTAAGCGGGGACATGTGATTCGTGCCGAGGATATACCGGTTTTACTCAATCTGGGCAAAGAGCATATTTATTTCTGGGAAAATAGTGAGGAGTTAGTCCATGAAGATGAGGCCGCATTAATCCTCGCAAAAGCCGCTGCCGGCCAGGGCCTGACCATTACGGAACCAAATCAGGGCAAGGTGAATCTTGTGGCCGACATAGATGGCCTCTTAAAGGTACGGGTGGAATCCCTTAACCTTATAAATGATATTGACGGCATAATTCTGGCCTCCCTGCATAATAACCGCGTAATTCAACGCGGTACAACGGTAGCCGGAACCAGGATAATCCCGCTTGCTATAGAAAGCGAAAAGCTCACCCGGGCTGAAAGGATATGTGCCGGTGATGGGCCTTTGCTGAGTATCAAGCCTTTTCGCCCTCTCCGGGTCGGAATCGTTACTACCGGGAACGAGGTTTATCAAGGACGTATAAAGGACGGGTTCTGCTCGGTGATCAGCCAAAAGATTAAAGATTTTGGAGCATCTCTGATACGGCAGGTAATTGTTCCTGATGATCCCGATATGATCTCAGACGAGATAATGCAACTGATTGCTGACGGAGCCGAGCTGGTGCTGGTAACCGGGGGAATGTCTGTCGATCCTGATGATTCAACCCCCACGGGAATCCGGAGGTCTGGCGCCCAGGTGGTATTCTATGGGGTGCCGGTTCTGCCGGGTTCGATGTTAATGCTCGCCTACCACGGCGATATCCCGGTTTGCGGAATTCCGGGTTGTGTAATGTTTAACGGCATAACCAGTTTTGATCTTATTCTCCCCCATCTTTTGGCCGGCGAACGGTTGAACCGCTCATGGGCGGTTAGCCTCGGACACGGCGGATTGTGTGAGGAGTGCCCTGAATGCCATTACCCGGTCTGTGCTTTCGGTAAGAGTTCATAAGTCAAGAGGTAAAAAAGCGAATGCTCACCGATATTAGTTACGAAACCGCCCAGAATATTCTCCTGCAGCATGTTGTTCCACCTGCTGCGGAAGAAATCCCCCTGATAATGGCATTCGGCCGCGTCGTCAGCCATGACTTGAGAGTGCCCTACCCTATACCCTCCTGTCCCCAGTCGGCAATGGACGGTTTCGCTCTTCACCCTGCAGATCTGAGTGATGCCGGTCTTATCCGTCTGAGGCATCTGAAGTTTTCCGATATCGCTCAGTATCAGCTACGGGAGGGAGAAGCGGTAGCCGTTAACACCGGGTTTCCGATTCCCAAAAATACAGGAGCGGTAATCCCTCATGAAAAGGTCGAGATTCAAGGTGGGTACCTGTTAACCAGAAACAGTTTAAAACCCGGCAGCAATATAAAACTGGTGGGAGAAGATTTTCAAGCAGGTGAACTGCTAGCTGCTTCCGGCAAACGCCTGACAGCAGGCTTAATCTCAGCCGCAGCAGCATGTGGACTGAACAGTATTTTCGTTTACCGGAAACCTAAGGTTGGCATCCTGAATCTCAGCCCGTACCACAGTTCCGGGGCAGTAAATCAGAACGGTGAGCGGCTCCCCGATAGCAACGGACCTCTGCTGGCCTCTCTGGTCACCCGTGACGGCGGAGAGGTTGATTGGCTGGTAGACCGGGGTGAGAAAAACCTGCAAGATGAAAATCATCTGCAGGACGTCGACCTGCTCCTGACCACCGGTGGGACTTACGCCAAAGGGAAAAGTGAGGCCCAGTCGCTGTTGGAAGAATTGGGGGCGACCATGCTTTTCTGGGGAACCCGGACCCATCCGGGCGGGCATAATGGAGCTGGTGTTCTTGGTTCAGGTCTGGCAATCTGTCTATCCGGAAACCCTGCCGCCTGCGCGGTCGGTTACGAACTCCTGGCAGCACCGGTTATGCGCCGGTTGCGAGGTTTGAACCCTGACCTGTCGCGCCTCACGGCGACCTGCGTAAATGACATTTCGATAACCATTAGCA
>JBLNCH010000004.1:0-4240 GCA_050260485.1 Bacillota bacterium
TCCGGTTCTCGGGCCGCAATATGCTGCGCGGCCCACTCCAGAATTTCTTCAACGTTAACATATATCCTGATATATGGTTTCCTGCCCATGGTGGTAGCCAGGTAGCAGTACTCACAAAGACCTGGACAACCCGTTACCAGGGGCAGCTGATAGTGGGCCGAAGGGCGACAGGTCTGAAACTTCGAGGTTTTGCGGATTCCGACCACCAGGGTGTGCTTGCCCTCGTGGTAGGCTTTCTGCGGTCCCTTGCCCGGTATCCCGGTTACCCGGTTATGGCTCGATGTAAAATGGACCGGGGTATTGGAACTGCGGAAGACCTTGAGGAGTTTTTGCCCCAAGGGATAATTCAGGGATTCAGGCTCAAAATAGACTCTCCGCGGATGAAACAATCAAACTCACCTCCTTTGTATTGTTGCCCTCGGCAGCGAGGATGATTAACGGAGGTTTTTGGCAGACTGCATAAGGTATTTCATGACCGCAAGAGGACAAATTATATACAGTCGTTCACATATTACCTCCATATCAACTTGCGGGGGAATTGAAATGAAGGAAATCTACTTCGATCATAGTGCCACAACTCCGGTTGACCCTTCAGTAGTGGAGGCCATGCTGCCATATTTGAAAGACAGGTATGGCAACCCCTCCAGCAACTACCGGCTGGGAAAGGAAGCCCGCCATGCCATGGAGAACGCGCGGGAACAGGTGGCGGCGCTTATCGGCGCCCACCCTGATGAGATCATTTTTACCAGCGGAGGTACCGAGGCCAACAACCTGGCCATACTGGGGACCGCCTATAAGAAATGGGAGAAAGGCAGGCACATAATAACTAGCGCCATTGAGCACCGTGCGGTTTTGGAACCATGCAAGTTTTTGAGATCCCAAGGTTTTGACGTCACCTTCCTACCGGTGGATGAGTCCGGCATGGTCGACCCCGGAGATGTCGAGGAAGCGATAAGAACGGACACTATTCTGGTGAGCATCATGCATGCCAACAATGAAATCGGTACTATCCAGCCCGTGGAAGAGATCGGGAAGATCGCGAAGGAGAGGGGAATAACCTTTCACTGCGACGCGGTGCAATCGATCGGTCGTATACCGGTGGACGTGGAGAAGCTGGGATGTGATATGTTGAGCATATCAGCGCACAAGCTCTACGGACCCAAAGGAGTCGGGTGCCTGTACCTCCGCAAGGGCACAGAGATTGTCCCCTTGATAACCGGCGGCGGACAGGAGAGAGATCTGCGGGGAGGAACAGAAAACCTGCCGGGAATGGTTGGCTTTGGCCGGGCGGCCGAACTGGCGGGCCAGGTTTTGCAGCGCAGCCGCTGGGAAATGGTTTTCCTTCGTGATAGGATTATTGAAGGGATATCGGAGCGGATACCGAACAGTTTTTTGAATGGCCATCGTTTTCAACGACTGCCCGGGCATGTCAGCTTTAGTTTTTCCAACGTTGATGGGCGAGCCTTGATATCGATGCTCGACGAGAAAGGAATTGCGGCCTCCCATGGGTCGGCCTGCCACTCGGATTCTCCGGGGCCTTCTCATGTCTTGAAGGCACTTGGATATTCTGATGAACTGGCGCAATCTACCCTGCGGATAACGTTAGGAAGAGATAACGATGATCATCAGGTCGATTATCTCCTGGCCATACTTCCGGATATCATCGATGCATTGCGTGATATCTCCCCCGGATTCAGGCCTGAAGCCGAATGCCCCTGTCAGGATCAGCCTTCCGGATATTACCATGAATAAGGAATTACGAACAGGATAATTATAAATCCTTGCTCGGTTGAAAGGGTAACATGATGGATCGACTTGCGGCCAGGATATTGGGTATAGCCTGGCCGGCTGTTCTCGAAATGGCCTTGTATATGTTAATCGGCCTGGCTGATGTGGCCTTTGTGGGGCGTTTAGGAGCCACCCACCTGGCCGCAGTATCACTGGGGGCCGAGGTATTCTTCGGAATCGTTCTCACCCTCACCAGTCTGGGGGTTGGTGCGACTGTACTGGCAGCTCAGCATACCGGGGCCCAGGAACGCGAACAGGTGGATCGCCTCGCAGCTCAGGTACTCATCCTGGCTTTTATTCTGGGGATTGTAACTGCGGCGGCCGGTTGGCTGTTGAGCCCGGTTATTGTGTCCTTCTTTGCAGTGGAGGAGGCTGTAAACAGGATAGCTGTCCAATACCTGCGGGCAACCTTCGCCGCTGCTCCTATGGCTCTGTGCTTGTATATGGGAAATGCGATATTCAGGGGAAACGGTTATACCAGGGTGCCTATGACCATTGCCTTGATGACCAATATTTTCAACATCCTGGGCAGCTACACCCTGGTATTCGGCAAATTCGGATTCCCACAGCTGGGTGGCCTGGGGGCCGGTTTGGCCGCATCTTTATCTCATATCCTGGGGTTTTGCCTGATGATGGCCGCATTGATCAGCGGACGCTGGGGAGTGCGGCTTAATGTGCGTGAACTGACAAGACCCAGACCCCGGGTGATCACCAAGATAATCAGGCTGGGGGTACCTGCAGGCATGGAAGAGCTGTTCCGGAATGCCAGCATGGTGGCCTCCAGCCTCATCCTGGTTCACCTGGGTACCCAGGCCTTTGCTTCGCACCAGATTGCCCTGACGGTAGAGTCACTATCGTATATGCCCGGATACGGCATGGCCATTGCGGCTACCGCCATAGTAGGACAGTCCTTGGGAGCCCAAAAGCCCGGGATGGCTCGTCGGGCGGCCTACAAATCATTTCAATTTGCGGTGTTGATCATGGGATTGGCCGCGCTCGTTTTCTATTTCCTTCCCGGGCGGTTAGCAGGGTTTTTCACCAATGACAAATCGCTGGCCGCAACGGCCGGTGTCCTGATAAGAATTGCTGCCTTTGAGCAGGTAGCCATCGCCGCGGAGATGGTCTTTGCCGGCGCCCTGCGCGGCACCGGTGACACCCGATCACCTATGTTGGTGGCTTTGGCTGGTATATGGTTTTTCAGACTCCCCCTGCTGTGGATTATGGTTATGCGCCTTCATTTCGAACTCTACCAGGTATGGTACCTGTTTGTCGCCGATTGGTGCTTGCGGGCGATTGTGCTCTTTATCATCCTGCAGCGGGTCAAATGGGCCAGTATCGTGCCTCTCAATCATCCGTCAAGGTAATGGCTTCAGCCGGGCAATTGTCTACACAAAGCTCGCATTCGATACAGGCTTCCGGGTGAACAACCTTTGCTTTCTCATCTACCTCAAATACATTGGGCTCGGCGGGGCATACTTCTTCACAGTCGCCTTCACCGACACAAAGGTCTTCATCTACTATCGGATGGGCCATCATTCGTCCTCCTCTATGCTTGATTTCACTCCAGTCCCGGTTGTTATCTTACCCCGGTCATGATAATTTAATTAAGAAAATACCGGAATGATAGTTTTAATGCATCACTGCATCACGGGGACAGTCCCCATGATGCACACTGCATCATGGGGACTGTCCCCGTGATGCATTCCGAGCAGGGAAGGGGTTTTTTCGATGGATAAGCTGCAGGCTCGCCTGATGCAGATTTATAACCTTTTGCTGGAGTATTTCGGTCCCCGGCACTGGTGGCCGGCTAAAACAGATTTTGAGGTGATTGTCGGGGCGATCCTTACCCAGAATGTGGCCTGGAAAAACGTCGAGAAGGCCATTCAAAACCTGGAGAACCACGGCCTGCTGGACCCGCACCTTTTAATCAAGGCCCCGGTGGAGGTGGTGGAGGAAGCAGTCCGGCCCACCCGTTATTATCGGCAGAAAGCCGCACGGCTCCGTGGCTTCTGCGGGTATCTTGTCCGGGAATATCAGGGAGAACTTGAACGGCTTTTTACATTGGATATCAAGGAGTTGAGGGCCGAACTGCTGACCTTGAAAGGAATCGGCAAAGAGACTGCCGATTCGATTATCCTCTATGCGGCCAGGAAGCCGGTGTTTGTAGTCGATGCCTATACCAGAAGGATATTCAACCGCCTGGGTCTGTTGCCGGAGGATGCCGGCTATGACCAGATGCAGGATTTTTTCATGAGGCACCTTCCGCCTGACACCGGACTGTATAACGAGTATCACGCCCTGATTGACGGTCTGGGCAATACAATCTGTTTCAACAAACGGCCCAGGTGTGAAGAGTGTTCCCTGGCCGGAATCTGTGATTATCCGACCGAGGTGTCCGGTAATGAGGATGAATGACCCCGGATGGAGGTAGAACACTATTGGACGGAAACAA
>JBLNCH010000005.1:0-6242 GCA_050260485.1 Bacillota bacterium
TGTTCTTTCAAGTCCTAAACAGCCAGGGGCAAAAGGCAGTCAGCGGAGGGTATGCGCGGCTTTCGTACTGAAATCGGGTGCCGTACATTGCCCCGACCCCCGTGCATTTTTTTAAACGAGCAAAAAAAGATAATATAACCACAAAGCACAGCGTCAGAATTTCTCTTCTCTGCTGCGTTTATGATGCAGGTAGATCCCGTGCTTTATTCATAACGTTAATCCAGGTCCTTTTGAGCATTCCGGAAATTTCTAATCGCTTTGCCCGTTGATTCAACCAGTTGCGGAAGCTTGCCGGGACCAAAAATAATCAGCACAATAGCCAGTATGAGCACCAATTCCCAGGGACCAAGGTTTCCAATTAAGCCAAACATGGATTCTCCTCCCTTTTCATTCTAGAGTGTTATTGACAACACTTAAGCACCATGCCGGAATTGACCTTAAAAGCCGCATCCCGCTGAAGGTATTATCAATTGGATCTTAGGGTTTATCTTCCGGCTGTTTTGGTTCTTCTTCTTGAGCCTTTCTGAAACTTCTAACCGCTTTGCCCATGGACTCAGCAAGCTGCGGAAGTTTGCCGGGACCAAAGATAATCAGCACAATAGCCATTATGAGCACCAATTCCCAGGGACCAATGTTTCCAATCAAACCAAACACCTGACATTCCTCCTTTCAGCTCAATGAATGCAAACGTATTATCCTGGTCGACCGTTCTGACTTCCTGGACGCCCTGCATCCAGGATTCGGTATTGTCGGGACCATCGTGTGGGTATACCCGGTGTTATCCGGACGTCAAGCATAGCTGTGCAATCCGGGCAACAGATAGTTTACCCCGAAGAATGTGAACATTACCAGCAGAAAACCCCCTATCACCATCCAACGGGCATAAGTGGCGCTCCACTCGCGGCTGCGATAAAGATGCAAGTAGATCGCATAGATGAGCCAGGTTATCAAGGCCCAGGTTTCTTTCGGATCCCAGGACCAGTACTTTCCCCAGGCCTGTTCCGCCCAGATGGCTCCCAGGACAATCGATAAGGAGAGCAGGGCAAAGCCGCCTCGTACCAACAGGTTGGTGTAGTCGTCTTTTACCCCCTGACCAACCGGGAAGAACTGTATTACCGCCAATCCGGCAGCAAGGGTAAAGGCGGAATAAGCTATTACAGCGGTAACAACGTGCACGGTCAGCCAGGGGCTTTTTAGAGCCGGCATCAGGGGAGATACAGCGTCAAGACTGCCGTTCATCAATATAATCAACAACAATATCATCAAAGCCGATATCAGCATTACTACGCTCCCGGCAGCTTTTATCCGGTAGCGGTAAGACAGCAGCAAGAACATCAGAACCGTAATCCAGGTGAAACTTAAAAGGAACTCCAGCCCATTGGTAATGGGAAGCATTCCCGTCAACCCGGTTCGCATAACCAGGAGTATGAAGTGAAGTACACACCCCGCTGCTGTCAGCATCAGTGCGTATTTAAAAAGGAAATCTTTGCTGTTCAGGTTACCCGCCAGATAGAGTGCTCCTGCCAGCAGGTAAGTAAACAGCACTCCATATAAGATAACCGCCATCATCATTCCCATGATCTCCACTCCCAATCAAAGCATGACTTATTGTCAATGCTGGGTTGCAGCAGGTTTTTTTCTAACTGGAGCAGTCAGCACTGCCAGGCAGACTCCCAGCATCAGAATAATTCCGCCCGCCAACACCAGGGGCAGACCCGGATCGTATTTAACCTCCAGGACCGTGTAGGGTTCAAGCCCGGTGAAAGATATAATTGCGTTTTCGTCAATCTGTACAGGTTCGTTAAACTTGGCTGCTCCAACACCCAGGAACTTATCATCTTCATAAACCGAAAAGATAACACGTGGATTGTCAGGACGCAGTGAAAGCGTTTTCATCCCGTGTGCCGGGTTGAAGTTAGGTATATACTTATAAATTTTAACTTTTCGGTCGGTACCGTCCGGTTTCAGCCAGTCGCCTTCCACGAAGCTATTAGATTTTTTTTCTCCATTCTCCGCGATATATTCGGCAGTTATCATGTAACCATAGCTGTATTGATAGGCTTTAACCCCTTTATATTTCAGAGGGTGGTTTACACTGATTGTAACCTGATCCACCTTTTGTCCCTGTTCCAATATGGTAACCTCTGAAACATACTGGGAAGGGGAACCATCCTTATTGAATTCTATTTTAAAATCATCCAGCTGCAGGGTAAAAGGGTGCTCAATATCCAGCACCTGCCGCATATCTTCTTTATCACCGACCAATAAGTGAATTCTCTCATTCTGACCGTAAGCTGAATATATCAGGCCGCCGACTAGGATAAGAACTGTCCCCAGATGCAACAACAGGATTCCCAGATTACGAAACCAGGCATTGCTCCCCGGCCTAGCCAGCAGGAACCGAATAGTTCTTTTAATGCGGTTGAACGTACAGAGAACCATATTTAACAGCAGCAGGAGTAGAAGGAGTTTAAAAACCGGGGTCTGATAAAAGGTCTGGGGAAGAACAGCGCTGCCAATTGCCGAAGCCAATCCTATTAAAACCAGCACTGCCAGTCCGGTTTTCATAGAGGAAATAAAGCTGTACATTCTCTGTACGACCTGCATAGGCTTAACCTTTCAGCATTTGTAATTTATCTCGACGGCCTTATTTTACTTGAAATAATGCAATTTGACATTAGAATTGTCATGCAGTCCTAGCTCTATTTAACTGTCAAGGTTAATGGTGTCTAAAGAATGCTTTAAAGAATTAAGGGAGCAATTGATACCCCCTTAAATTACTTATGCCGATATAATAAGATTGTTTACCAGCTTGTGGTCCAGGCTTCTTTGTCCAAATCGTCCATCCAGCTAAAGGTATGGCATTCAGAACAAAAGACAAAGGAAGGCTTATGCATATTATGGCAGACATTGCATTCCAGCTCACCGTGGTGAGAATCATGAGGATTGGACTCCTCAAAATCGGTAGCGGCTTTGATCTCTTCCCAACTGGAGCCTTCTCCGTTTTCAGAGTGACATTCCAGGCAGAACTCACGTCCATCTTCAGGAC
This sequence comes from Bacillota bacterium, assembly GCA_050260485.1. GTDB lineage: Bacteria > Bacillota > Syntrophomonadia > Syntrophomonadales > DTU052 > DTU052. The sequence continues at coordinate 3,050 of JBLNCH010000005.1, forward strand.
CACCCTCTAAAGGCAGTTTATAATTTCCGATTATGTAGCTTAAACCTTCCATAGCTTTTTCGGGTATGCTCCTGTGATGACATTCCTGGCAGGTTATATCTTGCTGAGCGTGTTTATGGTCCAGCAGGGGACCATCGTTCCAGGATAAATAATACGGCTCGATTATATGGCAGTTGGCACAGAAGGACGGGTTTTCACTGGCTTTCAGCAATCCTGCAGCAGTGCCGGAACCAATGATAACTACAGCTGCTATTACAATAAGAATGACTCGTTTATTGAGGAATTTTTCCCGAAAACTCTTGCCTTCCATTGGAAACCTCCAAATTGTGTGTTTACAGCTTGAATAAGAGGATCTACCCCGTAGCCCAATATGTTATGAGACTATTTTACAATATTGAAGTCTCCCTGCCATTGTATTCCCCTACAATGTTTTAACAAAAGTCTCGTAATAGCCTCCAATGGCTTAATCTCTGTTTATGCATTGCTCCATTGGAGCTTCATACAGTGTTTTGCCGATAAGGTTCGTAATTCCTTACGATGTATGTTGATTTCCAGCGTGCTACACTGTTTTTACAGACTGTACCAGTTTAAACGGTACCAGTACAAACCGTTTTACTTTTTACTGATTTCAGCCTTGATTAATGAACGGTAATTGAAGCCGGAAAGGAGTGGATGTGATGAGTAGTGAAGAAAAACAAGAAAAAGGCTTTACTCGGAGAACATTCATTAAAGGGGCGGCAATCGGAACAGTTGGAATCGCGACCGCCGGATTTCTGGCGGGATGCGGGGAGGAACAAACCGGTAAACCGGGAACCGGGACGGAAGCAACGGACAGTGTTCCCAGTTTCTTAAAACCTCCTCCGGCCATCCCGGATTCCCAGATTACCGAGACTGTTACCGCTGACATAATCGTCATCGGTGGCGGGATGTCGGGCTTATGTGCTGCCATGTCCGCGGCTGAGGAGGGTGCCAAGGTAATCCTATTGGAGAAAACTGATAAGGTAAACTTCCGCGGCAATGATTACGGTGCAATAGACAGCAAAATGCAATTAAAGATTAACAACCGGATTGACAAGATGGCAGCCGTGCAGGAAATCATGCGCTACAATGCCTACAAGGGCAATCAGAGAGTGGTATCATTGTGGGCGGAAAACAGCGGCAAGGTTGCTGATTGGATCATGGCCAAGGCTGAGAGCTACGGCTGTAAGCCCAAACCGGTACCTGTGGATGAAACCATGACTCCCGGAACTACGGTCCGCGGCTTCCCAACCTTGAGCTTCAGAATGGATCCCAGTGATGTGGCCCTGAATGACGCTCCCAAGGGGACCCATCCCTGGACAGCATCCATGCGCTATGCGTTAAAACAGGGCTGTGTTGATGCCGGTGTAGATATTCGTTATAAGACTCCTGCAGTTCAGCTGGTGCGGGAAAACAACAACAAAGGCCGGGTTACCGCGGTGATAGCAGGAGAAAAAGGTGCGTACAAAAAGTTTGTCGGCACCAAAGGAATTATAATTTGTTCCGGGGATTACAATGCCGACAAAGAGATGCGCGAGTACTATATACCCTCAACCAAATACATTCACGCCAACATGTTCGAAATGGTCAACGGCCCCATCAATACCGGTGATGGACATAAAATGGCTATGTGGATAGGAGCCGCCATTGATGAATTCCCGCATGCTCCCATGTATTTTGACTTCGCCGTTCCTGGTGCACCAATTCTGGCCGATGCTCTGATGCGTCAGCCCTGGTTAAGTGTCAATGATCAGGGCCTGCGCTACTGCAATGAAGAGCTACCCTATGCCTATCTCTGTAACGCCCAGCGCCAGCAGCCGGGTAATATCCGGTGGACTGTATGGGATTCCAAGTGGCCGGAAGAAGCCCCGTCTTTCAAGGTAGTGGCCTGTAAGGATATGAGAACCAGCTTCCATAATCCCGAGAATGTAAAGCAGTATATTGAAAAAGGCTTCATCAGAAGCGCCCAAACCCTTGACGAATTGGCCGCGAAAATGGAAGTTCCCAAAGACAATTTCCTGGCTACTGTAAAACGCTACAACGAATTAGCCAGGAAAGGAGTAGATGAAGATTTCGGAAAGCGGGCGGCTTGTTTGACTACCATTGAAAAACCAACCTTCTATGCTGCTCCACTGGGAACAGCTCTGTTGGTAACCTTGGGAGGTTTGAAGATTAACGATAAACTACAGGTATTGGATGAAGAATACAATGTAATTCCGGGACTGTATGCGGCCGGTAACGCTTCCGGAAGCTATTATGCCAACGACTACTGTGTCAGCCTGCCCGGTAACAGCCATGGCCGCGCCTTCACCTTTGGTTACCTGGCCGGGAAGAACGCTGTAAAACTCGGTTAATAATACCTGAACCAAATATCCCCTTCCAGTTGTTAAAAAAGCGGGCCTGTCACCAGGCTCGCTTTAATTTTTCAGCAGATTATAGTCTTTGATTTTGCGATAGAGTGTGGAACGGCTCATGCCGAGCAGGGCGGCCGCTTCGGATATATTGTGATTAGTCTGTTCCAGGGTTTGTGATATCATTATCCGTTCAACATCTCTAATGGAGAGGTTGGAAGCCGGTTGTGAAGGGTCCAGCTTAGAATCTCTATTTTCCGGCAGCGTAAGTTCGAATCCGGAGGTGATTTCTTCGGGTAGATCCTGAAGGCGGATTACTCCATCTTCACAGACGTTAATCGCGTACAAAATGGCATTTTCCAACTCTCGTACATTGCCCGGCCAGTGGTAGTTCAATAAACACAGTTTTGCCAAATCACTCAAGGTAGGCCGGGGCATACCCTGTTTATTGGCTGTACTGCTGATAAAGTGTTGGGCCAGTTCGATAATGTCTGAAGCACGTTCCCGCAGGGCAGGTATATCGATTTTCAAGACTTTGAGGCGGTAGTACAGATCCGAACGAAATAGGCCTCGTTCAACCAGCTCATGCAGGTTCTGGTTGGTGGCAGCGATCAACCTGAAGTTCACCGGAATGTAGCGGGTTCCCCCCACACGCATTACCTTTTTTTCCTCCAGTGCACGGAGCAGCACCGGTTGAAGTTGTAAAGGCATATCGGCAATCTCGTCCAGAAACAGGGTTCCCCCGTTGGCTAACTCCAGCTTGCCAGTACGTCCCCGGCGTTCGGCTCCGGTAAAGGCACCCCCCTCATACCCGAATAATTCAC
>JBLNCH010000006.1:0-2906 GCA_050260485.1 Bacillota bacterium
ACGGCCAGTGGCGATACCCGCCTCAAACATGGTCCTCATGGAATCGGTAAACATCTCGGTATGAATTCCCAGGTCGCGCAGTCCCGCCTCACAGATCAACTCCCCCAGCAGGTTCGGCAAAGCCCCGATTCCCAACTGCAAGCAGGCCCGGTCAGGGATCTCCGGCAGCAGCAGTTCAGCAATCTTCCGGTCCTCAACAGTCGGAGTTTTGGCGGGAGGCAGTTCAAAGAGCTTAGAATTGCTTCCTTCAATAATGTGATCCACCATGGAAATATGAATGCTGTCCTCGGCTCCACCGAAAAGGCGGGGCATATTCCGGTTTACCTCCAGGATAACTTTCCGCGCTTTCAGACAGGCCTCCAAACTGTAGACATTGGTCAATCCAAAAGAAAAAAAACCGTGATCATCCATAGGACTTACCTGCTGCACGTGAATGTCGACATTAAACTCGGGGCGGGCGATCACCTCCTGTATCTCTCCCATGGTGGCGGGGTCAAAGTAGACCAAACCCTTGTCAGCCAGTACCCGATCGGCGGCTCCGTAGAACCATACGTTGCCGACAAAGTGTTCCTGACTGGGATCGGACATAACGCTCTCCGTCGGGGTCATCCCCCCTGCCCAGTAGATGTTGACATTACGCAGTTCTTCCCGGCGACGGGCGAGAGCCCGGTCGAAGTCTACCGGCCGGGACAGAAATGGACCGTAAACAACGGTGTCCCCGGACTTTACCAGCGAGGCAGCCTGGAAATTGAAACGAGCTTTTTCCGGTATTCATCAAGATAAGTGCTCATCAAATACTCCCTCCCTTGCTGCAAATATTATCGATATTTGTCGTTTCTTGATGCCATGATAATTGATTGGTTCGAGTTTGTCCAGGGAGCTTACTTACTGACTGAAATATGTCCCGTAAACCGTGAATGCATCCACAATATGATTACGGTTTGGTTGTGTGATCACCGGCTGCGCCTGCGGTAACCAGGATGTATTCTGTTCCGTTTTTTATGGCCGAGCTGGCCAGACATTGTCCAGATTCAGCGGTATGGCCGGTTTTAGCACCAAAGATTCTTTAACAGCATCTGGAACTACTATCATTTCATTCCGAACAAAAACCGGGTAATACCCATCCTTTTAACCACAAGATCATAAATAAGCAGGGTTCCAATGAAAGAAACCGCACAGATCGCGGCAAACTGCACGGGAATAATTACCGGCCATTTAATTATGTAATAAGCCAGCACAACGATAACCGTCTGATGCAGAACATAGAAAGGAAATGCGGCCCGGTTTGCGTAATTCAGAACTTCCGACCGGCGATTAAGATATCTTTGCCCAATATATAAAATTGACAGCACCCAGAACCAACTGTTAAACCCATTTAGAACCATAGACAGCATAAAAGCCGGAGTATACCCGAAAGCGGGCAGCAGACCAGTTACAGCTAAAATCAGGAAAACCAGAGCACCCAATAAAGCCAAAATTATAAAAACCGGGCCATCCCGGTTAATCATGCGTTTGAATACTGGATTCGAGGACAGCAGAAATCCATATGCAAAGTAAGTTAAATAGTTAAAGAAATTGGCCCAGTCATTGATAAGATCCAGGGACCCCGGCCAACCGGCCCGCAGCAGTACTTGAAACAACGCTAAAGGAAGCCCCAGCCACAGCAACGAATACCTGGCCTCAAACCAATTTGTTAGCTTGAAAAGCCTTGAGGATCCCCGCTCTGATTTCAGGAACAGAAAAACCGGGAGCATAATTAGCGAGAAGGTCAAAAGATATGCCAGAAACCACAGGTGTGCCCACTCAAGATTGCCTTGTGGAACTACGCCGATAAAATACCGGGGATAAAACTCAATATACGATAAAGTTTCCCCTGCTTGGCTTATGCCCCGATAATAAATCTGCGGTGGGACAATCACCAGTGTACCAAACAAGAAAGGGATAAACAGACGTCTGGTGCGTTCCCTGAGATACTCGGTTCCGCTTCTATAATTCAGGGCGAACCAGGTTCCAGCCCCGGAAATCAGGAAGAACAACGGCATGTGCCACCAGTTCATAAAGCCCACCAGCATATCCGCCCAGTTAGATGGTGGGATTTGCTTAACATACCAGGGTGGTGCATCAAAAATTCGAGCAGTATGGAAAATGATGAGCAGGATAACAGCAATAACTCTTAACCAGTCTAAATCGTCTCGTCTCGCAGGTACTTCTCGTTCGGACTGACTCATAAACAGCCCCCCTACATTAGAAGTGTGAGTTCTCAACCCCCCAAAACGGCTGAAAGACATGGCTTACCCGCACTTAAGTCCCATGCCTTACCCAAATTTTCATATTTCCCTTCGTAAATGCGGCGACAGGGATTATTCATCTCCCCGCCGGGACCATCCTGCAACATCGATGCCTCTGGCTGTCAGCCAGTGGGCGGTAGGTCCGCCGATAATCAGCGGTTTGCAGCGCAAATCGGCTATATCCTTGGCTCCTGTCATCAATATAACCGCTTTCAGGTGATACTGAAAACGCTTTATCTCCTCTTCCAGAGCCGCTATGCCCCTGTTGCTCCAGGCCTTGAGGAAACGGCCGGCGATTCCCACCAGGTTGGCACCTAATGCCAGGGCCTTGGCCGCCTCCAGCCCTCCCCGGATACCCCCGGAGGCAACTATAACAATTGGCAGGTAGAGTGAAGCAAGTTCCGCTATACTTGCCGCAGTCGGTATTCCCCAGGAGGCGAACTCATCCGTCAAAACACCAGAGCGGGCCTGCTCAATAGCAATGAAGTTCGTACCTCCCCGACCTCCGACATCAAAGAAACGTACCCCGGCATCGAATAACTGTTGGGCGGTTTCTCGGCTCATGCCGAATCCTACCTCTTTCGCTATTACCGGCACAGGTGAAAGCCGCACGATCTC
>JBLNCH010000007.1:0-7555 GCA_050260485.1 Bacillota bacterium
GGTAGTAACGAGCCGAGAATACCTTCCCAAGATAGAAGTTGTAGTCGTAATGGTCTTTGCCCAGTTCCGCCATCCTCTTAAGCGCCAGTTTCGCCTGGTCAAGGAGGAGGTAACCGCAATAAAGCTGGGCAGTTGCTGTTAGTATACGACGGGCGTATGTCGGCATCAGCCCTACCTTGCCCTGGGTCATGTACTGAAGGATTGCTCCCTGGATCTCATAGTAGGATTTCAAGGCCTTCTCAAGATGCTCTAACTCCCGATCGAAGCCCTCTATCTTGCCCTTGTTCTCAGCTATGAAATCGGCGACTTCCTTTAACAGGTTAGCAAAGTCCTGACCCTTGTTCTGCCGCCACTTTCGACCAATCAGGTCCAGTGACTGAATGAAGTTGGTTCCTTCCCAGATAGACCATATCTTGCAGTCCCGGGTAGCGCTGGCTGCCGGGTAATCCTCACAGTATCCGTATCCGCCATAAGACTGTAGTGATTCGGCGGTCAAGATCCAGGCCTCATCACTGGGATAGGCCTTGCAGAGCGGGGTTATCATGTCCAGCTGCCGCTGCGCCCAGTCACGGCGAGCCGGATCCGGATCATATATCCGGACATCCTCATAGTAGTAAGCCTTGGCCAGGAGAGCCCGGCAGGCCTCGGTTGTAGCCTTATTTAAAAGATACATTCTTTTAACATCTTCGTGCTTGTTAATGGTGACCCGACCAGCTTTGGGATCTGTCAGAAGACGACCCTGGATACGCTCTCTCCCATAGGCAACCGCGTTCCAATAGGCATTGGCAGCAACGGCGGTTGAGAGACGTCCGGTATCTACCCGGGCCTCGTTCATCATATGGAACATCTGAGCCATTCCCTGACCCTTACCATTCTCGTCCGGCGGATCTCCCAGGAGCCAGCCCCGGCAGTTGTTATTTTCTCCTACCACCAGAGCTGCGGTAGCTGATCCCTTTAAGCCCAGTTTGTGTTCGACCCCGGCGCACTGGACATCGTTGTCCTCCAGGGTACCATCCTCATTGACCCAGTACTTGGGCATGATGAACAGGGAGAGCCCCTTGGTTCCCGGTGCTGCACCCTCAACCCGGGCCAGGTAAAGGTGGATGATATTCTCCACGTCATCACGGTCACCGGCGGTGATGAATATCTTCTGCCCTTTCAGCTTATAGATTCCGGGTTGATCGGTAGGATAAGCCTTGGACAGGAGATCACCGACATCCGATCCAGCAGTGGGCTCGGTCAGGCACATAGTTCCCGACCAGGTGCCATCAAACATTTTGGGCAGGAATCTCTGCTTCTGTTCTTCGGTTCCAAAATGCTGGATAACTGCGGCCGCTCCGCTGCCTGCTCCCACATAGGGCATGAAGGCCGGGCAAGCTGCGGCTTCGATTTCCAGCAGAAGGCCGTTCAAAACGTGCGGCAGAGCACCTTCAGCATTCTCATCAACGTTGCTGGAACCCCAGCCGTTTTCCTGCATAAAGCGGTAAGCTGCATGGAACGCGGGGGGAATATAGGCTTGACCGTTTTCATAACGGACCCCAATGGCATCGGCCTCTTCCGCAGTTGGAGCAATTATTTCGGCTGCTACCTTACGAACCTGATCGATGATGGTGTCAAAGTCATCCTTGGTATAGTAATCTTTGTACCGGTCATAGGCCAGTATCTCATCAACAGGGAGCCATTCCTTAAGAATAAATTTAATGTCTCTGGTGTTATAAGAGTATTTGTAGGCCATGTCTCAACCTTCCTTCTTTAATTAACTGGATATGCAATCAAAACACCCAGCGAGGAGACCCAGCCTGGCCGGGTCCCCCCACCTCTAGGTCATTAACCAGAAAAGAGTTTTACGATCTCTTACTTAATGAGTTCAAATATGGTAGCTGCGCCCTGGCCGCCGCCGATGCACATGGTTACCATGCCGTACTTAACATCGCGCCTTTCCATCTCATACATCAGGGTAGCAGTCAGCTTGGCTCCGGTTGCACCCATCGGGTGTCCCAAAGCAATGGCGCCGCCGTTGACGTTTACGATATCCTCATTAATTCCCAGTGTCCGGATACAGTAGATGGACTGGGAAGCAAAGGCCTCGTTCAGCTCAATCAGGCCGATGTCCTTGAGTTCCAGACCGGTCCGCTTCAATACCTTGGGTATTGCAAATACCGGGCCGATTCCCATTTCATCCGGTCCGCAGCCGGCTACCGCGAAGCCCACGAATTTCAGCCGGGGTTTGATTCCCAGTTCGAGCGCCTTTTGCTTTTCCATCACCATGACTGCTGCTGCTCCATCTGTGGTCTGGGAAGCGTTACCTGCGGTTACAGTGCCGCCGGGCACGAACGCCGGGCGGAGCTTGGCCAGCCCTTCGAGGGTTACATCATAACGGATACCTTCTTCATAGTCATAAAGGATCTCCTTGGTTACCGGCTTGCCATCCGGGCCCAGGGTTGTGATTTTGACCGGCACCGGTACGAGCTCGTCCTTGAATTTGCCTCCCTGCATTGCTGCCGCAGCTTTCTTCATACTGTTATAACCGAAAAGGTCCTGGTCTTCCCGCGTGATGTTGTAGCGGCTGGCCACGTTCTCCGCGGTCTGACCCATGCTGGTGTAAACCTTGGATACTTCCGGATCCAAAACCAGATCCGGGTTGGGTCTGGTTACCCCACCCATCTGGATCATGCTCATGTGCTCAATGCCGCCGGCCAATACCACGTCACAACGATTGGCGATAATGCCTTCTGCCGCGAAGGCAATAGCCTGGGAGCCCGAGGAGCAGAAACGGTTTACGGTTACGGCGGGTACACTCTCCGGAATCCCGGCATAGCGGGCGGTGATCCGGGCGGTGTTCATACCGCAGGCCTGTTCCGGGGTAGCTGCGCCCCAGATAACGTCGTCTATCATTTCGGGCTTGAAGTTGGGCCCGCATCTCTTGATGGCTTCTTCCATACAGAGTTTTCCAAGGAATTCTGGCCGGGTGTCTCTTAAGGTCCCCCTGGGAGCCTTGCCACCGGGCGTACGTACTGCTGATACGATAACAGCTTCTCTCACTTGTCTTACCTCCCCGATTTAATTAATACCTGAACAAACGCCTAATTGCGCAACGGCTTGCCGGTCTTCAGCAGTGACATGATTCTATCCTGGGTCTTCTGCTGACCGCACAGGCTCAGGAATGCTTCTCTCTCCAGGTCCAGGAAGTACTGCTCCGTTATCAGGGAGCCTTTTACTATATCGCCGCCAGCCAGAACATCTGCGATCTTGCAGGCAATGAACCAGTCGTATTCAGTGGCCATTCCCGCCAGAACCATCTGTTTGACCGCCAGCTTCAACAGCGCGGTTTCGTTTTTGCCTGGAGCCGGAACGGGCCTGCTGACCGGTGGAGTATAGTCGTCCTCCAGCAGTCTCAGTACCTGTCGCTTGGCGTCCGCGATCTGAAGTACAGGGTTCATGGATATGCCGTCGGTAGGTCTCAGGTATCCCAGCTTCTTCCCTTCCTTGGCACTGGTAGCGACCTTGGCGGTAGCTATGTTCTGGAAATAAGGAATCATGTGGTCCACGAGAATTGGGCCCTGAATGCCTTCAACAGCCTTTATGGCTTTCAACGCCGCTTCCTTACATCCACCAGCAGCCGGCAGCAGGCCTACTCCCACCTCAACTAAACCGATATAGGTCTCGGCAACCGCCTGGGCGGCAGAGCACTGCATTACGATCTCGCAGCCGCCTCCCAGGGTCTGGCCATAAGGAGCGACTACCACTGGTTTGAGTGAATACTTGTTGGCCATCATGGCATCCTGGTTTCTCTTCAGAGCTGCATCCAGCGCATCCCAGTTTTTGGTCTCAATCGCCTGAACTACACCGGTCAGGTCAGCTCCCACGCAGAAGTTCTTGCCACCTCCGGTAATGACCATGCCCTCCCAATTCTTGGCCAACTCAGCCTGGGCGGCTTCCATAGCTGCGATGAGGTCTTCAGAGATCGCGTTGTTCTTGGAATGCAGCTGCAGACATACTACGCCATCGCCGATATCGTACAGGGTTCCGGCGGGCATAGAGAATACAACCTTATTTTCCTGTTTGAGCTTAAGGAAGTTAACTGCCTTCGGGTTGGAGGGTACAGGCTTGTAAGCCTTGTCGGGGATGGAGTAGTAGTATTCAACACCATCTTCCGTCTTGTAGAAGGAAGTGATTCCAGCGTCGAACATTTCCTTCACCCAGGGAGCTACCGATCCGCCTTCGGCTTCAATGCGAGCCACATACTTCGGCAGATCCAAACCGTTCCACATCTTGAAGGGACCGGCCTGGTGGTTGTAACCCCACTCCATAGCGTTGTCAATATTGACTATGTCATCGGATATTTCGGGAATCTTTTTGGTAGCGTATTGCAGGGTGCCGCTGTTCATCTTCCAGACCAGCTGGGCCGCTTTGTCGTCCCCTTCATAAAATGCGGCCAGTTTTTCCGGCAGGGTTTTCGCGGCTTTGGCCTTTTCAAGGCTCGGGAACTCAGCAGGCTTCTGCGGTCCATATTCAAAGGTTTCAGGATTCAGCATCAGTTTTTCTTTGCCGACTCTCTTATAGAACCCGCCTTTGGTCTTGTTCCCCAGTATGCCCTTTTCCTTCATCTTGAGGAATAGTTCAGGTACTTCGTAGAGCTTTTTCTCTTCAGGGTCGGTAAGGACGCTTTGTATGGATTGAGTCCCGTTTACAGCGATATCAAGTCCAACCAGGTCAATCAGACCGAAGGAACCGGTTTTCGGTCTGCCGATGGCCGGACCGCAAATCGCATCAATTTCAGAGAAGGTCAGGTCTAACTCCTTCATCAATCTGCCTATGGATGGTCCACCCTGATTACCGAAGCGATTGGCAATAAATCCAGGAGTATCTTTACACCATACAATGCTCTTGCCCAGCACCCGCTCACCGAATTCGGCCATAAACTGTAAGACCTCGGGATCGGTATCCTTGCCCGGTATAATTTCTAAGAGTTTCATGTAACGGACCGGGTTGAAGAAGTGAGTTCCTAACCAGTTCTTTCTAAATTCCAGGGGCATATCTTCAGCCATGGTGGTAATCGAGATGGTCGAGGTATTGGAGCTTACAATGGCCCCCGGCTTGAGATAAGGTTCGATCTTTTTCAGAACGTCTTTCTTAATTTGGAGGTTCTCCGGAACAGCTTCTACTACCCAGTCACATTCCTTCAGCCATTCTAGATTGTCTTCCATGTTGCCAACAGTGATGTAGTCGGCATCACCTTTTTCATACAGTTGGGCCGGACGAGACTTGAGAAGGTTGTCCTTGTTAGTCTGGGCAATCTTGTTTCTTGCTGCCGGATTGGCCTTTTCTGCATCGCTAAGGTTTGGTGGCACGATATCAAGAAGATAACTTCTTATACCCGTAGCTGCACATTGCGCGGCAATTCCGCTCCCCATGGTACCTGAACCAAGCACTGCTACTTTTCTGATTCTTCTCTTCACCAGTTCTACCTCCCGTTTCGTATTGTCCTAATAGAAGTTGATGCCCGAACACTGTGTCGTCAGACTATTTTCTGTTGACACCCCCTTTCGTCTCTCGACTGTAACCTGGCATCGGTAGAGTAGATGCAGAGTCGAAATCAAGTCTATATAAGAGCTACCAGGTTAACGTGATTATCCCAAATAAGTCGCTAAGACAACCCAACTCCCTATGCTAGTTTCCATAATGTAGTTCCGTAGTAATGTTGTTCCTATATATAATAATAACTGTTTTCACAAATAAATAAATGATATTTTGGCAAAACTAATCTATTTATTTAAATTCATTTTGGCAATCTCTTCTTCCCTAAGCATGCGCCGCAACGCTTTACCCGTAGCGGTTCTGGGAAGTTCGCTGCGGAACTCAAAAAGTTTCGGAACCTTATAGGCCGCCAGGTATTGCTTGCAGAATGCTGTGAGTTCCTCCTCGGTCACCTCGGCTCCTTCGACTAATTGGATGAAGGCCTTCACTGTTTCTCCTCGATATTCATCAGGGATACCGACTGTAATGGCGTCCTTGACCTTGGGATGCTTGAACAACACCTCGTCTATGTCACGGGGATAAATATTGTAACCACCGGCGATGATCATATCCTTAGTGCGGTCCACGATGAATACATAGCCATCCTCGTCCATGTAGGCTACGTCACCGGTCCTGAGCCAACCATCAATCAAGGCGTAATTGGTTTCTTCCGGATTATTCCAGTACTCTTTCATAATTGTAGGGCCTTTTATCCAGATCTCGCCGCGTTCACCCAGTGGCACATCCTCCAAAGTATCTGGATCCACTAAACGGACATCATAATCCGGCATTGGTATCCCGCAGCTCCCAACTTTCTTCGGTCCCTGTACTGGATTGGAAATACCCAAGGCGAAGGTTTCACTCATGCCCCAACCTTCGCTGTAATATATGTCAAAATCCAGGGCCTTCTCAATTAATTCCCTCGGACAGGGCGCAGCTCCGGTTCCAACAAAATCTGTTCTAAGATTCAGGTCCAGTTCCCACGCCTGTGGATGGTCCAGCACCGCTTGCAGCATGGTCGGTACACATGGCCAATATACAATCTCATTATGTTGCATAAGAGTAGCTACCACCTCATTAGTATCCCACCTGGGAAGAATGACCTGGGTGGCACAGGTGAAAACACTATACAGGATGCAGCAAACCTCACCATATACATGGAAGTAAGGCAGCGTACAGAAAACCCAACGCCGGTCAAGGGGTAGGTCATCAATAGTGGTTCCGCCCCACCTGCTTACTATAACTGTTGCTGCTACCACATTGGCCTGAGTTAGCACCGCCCCTTTGGGAATCCCGGTAGTACCTCCGGTAAATTGGATGATAGCCGGGTCATCCTGTTCAATCGGGATACGAGGCGGAATCTTGTTGGTACTCTGTTCAAGAAGCCGGGAGAGGTGATACCAGCCTTCCTCCAGACCCAGTTCTTCAGGAGTGCTGATCCCCGCTCCGTTAATGAAATCGCTGATTCTGGTTACGATAACTAACGGAATATCGACCGTCTTACACAAGGCCTTGACATTGGGCAAAACCATATCAAAAGTGAACAGCCCGGATAAGCCGGTATTTGTAGCAATACCTTTCAACTCTTCGTAGGTGTACATCGGATTTAGGTTTACCACAATAGCTCCGGTCATCAGCGTTGACCAGTAGGCAATGTTGAACTGTGGGGAATTGGGTAGCATTATACCAATGCGATCACCCTTTTTTACCCCCAGCTCGATCAATTTGTTGGCCAGCCGTATGCAGGCCCGGTACAACTCCAAATAGGTCATTTCCGTTCCATAGAACCAGGTTGCAGGTCTATGGGGAACACCGTTCGAGGCATTACGAATAAGATGCCAAGCGGGAAATTTCGGATAATTAAAGGACCAGGGTACTTTCCAGTCATACTGCTTAATCCACGGCCGTCGTGCAAAAATCTCCTCAGTCAATATCATCTAAAAACCCCCCCTCTTTTTAATAACAACTAACACGAAATACTATTTACACGGCACAACAAAGCATCGTATCCTTCTCACCACCTTCCAAATGCCAGAAG
>JBLNCH010000008.1:0-5089 GCA_050260485.1 Bacillota bacterium
GCGCAGTAAGCCTCCTCACTGCTCAGGTGTTCCCCGTTAACCACCTGTTTAAGATAAGTATCAAACATCTCCTCATCTCCTCTCATCTTCTCTCAGCTCGTCGCAAATTTTTTCCGGACCAATCAAGCTTGTGAATCCACCAGGTTCAAAAATCCAGCCAGAACCTGCTTTCCGTATGGAGTCATAATGGATTCGGGATGAAACTGCACCCCCTCTACCGGATACCTGCGGTGGCGAATTCCCATTACTTCACCCCTTTCACTCCAGGCCGTAACCACTAGGTTTTCAGGCAGACTATCCTCCTGTACCACCAGGGAGTGGTAACGGGCAGCCGGAAAAGGGTTGGGAATGCCATGATAAATGGAAGAACCATCATGATGTATCATCGAGACTTTGCCGTGGACCGCTAATCCGTTAACGACCACCCGGGCACCAAAGGCCTGGGCTATTGTTTGGTGTCCCAAACAGACCCCCAGAATCGGATACCGGTTATAAAAACGACGCACTGCATCCAGGCAGATACCGGCCTCGTCGGGACTTGACGGCCCGGGTGATATAACAATCGCCTCGGGATCAAGCCTCTCAATGCCAGCCAGGGTTATACTGTCATTGGCAGCGATGGTGACCTCCCGGCCCAGTTCCTCCAGATACTGGACCAGGTTGTAGGTGAAGGAGTCATAATTATCTATCATCAAAATCATTCCGTATAGCCTCCTCGGATTCCATAATGGCCAGCATCAGCACCCGGGCCTTATTCAGGGTCTCTTCATCTTCCAACTCCGGTACCGAGTCAGCCACGATACCGGCCCCGGTCTGCAGGTAGAAGTATTCACCAATATGGACAACAGTTCTGATCGTGATGCAGGAATCAAGATTCCCGTTGAAATCCAGATACCCGACCGCCCCGCCATAAGGACCCCGGACTGAGGACTCCAGGCCATCAATGATTTCCATCGCTTTACGTTTGGGAGCACCCGTTAAAGTCCCGGCCGGGAAACAGGCCGTAAAAGCATGCAGGGCATCCATACCGGGGCGCAATCTGCCTTCGATTGAAGAAACCAGATGCACCACATGCGAATAAGGCTCAATCACCATGAAATGACGCACCCTGACCGAACCCGGCCGGCTTACCCGGCCTACATCGTTCCGTCCCAGATCAACCAGCATGAGGTGCTCCGCCCTCTCCTTCTCATCATTTAGCAGCTCGCGGCGCAATCTTTCATCCTCAACCGGATCACCCGTGACCTTGCGAGTGCCGGCTATGGGGCGCAGGTGAAGCTTATCACCCTCGACCTTCACCTGCATCTCCGGTGAAGCTCCAGCCAGAGTCAATCCTGCCATCTTCAGATAGAACATATATGGGGAGGGGTTAATCCGGCGCATAGCCAGGTAGGCCTGCCAGGGATCACCGCTGCTCCGGCGGCACCATCGTCGCGACAGAACCGCCTGAAATATATCTCCCCGCTTGATGTGCTCCTTGATCACCCTGACTTTACTGCAGAACTCAGTCTGACTCATTTCAGCCTCAAAACCTGCTTCCAACCCGGCAGCATCCAAACGGGCTCGACCTTGAGGCCAATCCTGTCGGACACAGCGGGATGCTATCCCCAATACTTCCGTAATCTTTCGGGTCGCCATCTCGTATTTCTTCTGTCTGTCGTCACCGGACTTTGTCCAGACAATCACTCTGAAGACCCCATTTTGACGGTCATATACCAGAACAACCCCTGGCATGAAAAAGCTGAACGCAGGTATGCTCTGATCCTGTTTTTGGGGAACCAGCTTTTGTTTGGACATGGCCAGATCGTAGCCGAAGAACCCTATCAGGCCTCCGGAGAAGTGCGGCAGCCCCAGATCAGGAACCTTATTGGAATTAATGAACCGGCGCAGGAGGGCTTCATAATCTGCAGAGGGATCGTGGCTTTCGTACTCGCAAAGAGAAGCATAGCCGATGATGGAGTAACGGCCGTTTTCGGATCCAGCCAGGCTTTCCAGCAGGGCTGAAGTACCGGCAGGTGCTAATTGCTCGTAAAGATAAGTGATATCAAGACCGGGAATAACCATATCAGCCGATACGGCCACGTAATCCACGGTCCGGCAGAGGGTTGCATACTCCCGGTAATCCGGCCGGATAACCGGCTCGGAAAAATAAAAACCAGCACCTGTACGAGTGCCGGCAGCGGACTTAAAACTGCTCATCTCGTCAGACTCTCCTCTTCTCAACTCAACTCATCTCATCTCATCTCAGATATGAAGTTTTAACGGTTACAGCCAATCAGATTTATTGTTGTAATTATATGTGCTGATTCGCGGAAGTGTCAATGAAAATTTTACCGCATACGCGTTAATGTTGGCGCAGGCGATATCAGGGTTTAACAAAGTATTTGTGCACAAATTCTTTAATTCCCCGCCCACTTAATTCGGCAACACAAACCAGTTCATCCCCGCGTACATAACCCGGATTCACTCTGGAGAAATACTCAATATGGGGATCAAGCAGGTGCTTCTCTTTTATGTCAGCCACTCCCGATTTGACGTAATCCCAAATGGAACGGATTATGCCTCTATCAGGGTCAAACTGGTGAGGATACATCCGTTTCGAAAAACCTTCAATCAATGCCTTGACAAACGGAGGTGTTGGAGTGTCATACCGCGGCCAGAACAGATTAAAATAATAAGGCAGAAACCGGTATGTTCTGTACCCCTTGGACAGCAGCAACCAATAAAAGTCGCCTTCTTCAAACTCCGGCAAGGATGAAATGTAGGTGAACCAGTTATTTTGGAGATAACTCATGCCCCAGTATTTTCGTTCCATAACGGTATCACCTGAATATAACAGCTTAGCAGTTACACCTTCGACATCAAGTCGAATGATCGCGCTGCTGGTGAACCCTACAATCGTGGATTCATCGTCCCGGAACATCAACACCTGGCTCTTTTCTTTAAGATCACTACGGAATATCTCAGGGTCGAGGTTGGCGTAATATTTGATCATAAGGTTATACATCTGTTTGATGTCAGCCTCTGTAAGCTCATCAACTGATAATACTTCGTGTTTAATCATTTAGTCCCCTCCTCCATGGTCTTATGAACCACTAAAAAGGCCGCTTCCGGCAATGCTGCGGTGTCGGGCTACTTCCCGTCCAGATGCGTCCTGAAGAAGTCAAAGATCTTCGGCCATGAATCCATGGACGCCACCGCATCTGCTTTAGGGGAACCTCCGAGGTCTATAACAAAACCGGGCAGGGTCAGCCAGTTTACGGTGGTGGGGTTATACGGAGTGCCGATCTGGCTGCCGGCATTCTCATAATGGAGACGCACGTCCGGAAACGGATGCCCTTTCTCCTTGAGTCTCTGCATAACCATCTCCGACAGCTGGCCGGAGGGCCAGGCTTCGTCGCGACCCCCCGAAATCAGCAAAACCGGTCCGTTGATCTGCTCAACCTTTATGGTCGCCTTTTCTACAGCATCCTTGTTCTGCAAGGCATATTCATATAAGGGAGCAGTGGGCCATGGTTCCTCGTTGGCTACTGCTGCGGAATAGCTCTCGGCATGCTCCTGGGTAAAAATAGTGGGCACGAAAGGAAGCGGTTTTCCTTTAAATGTCCAGGATGATTGGCGACTCTCGGTTGAGTCCCCGGTAATTCCTTCGAAAACAACTGCGCTGGGGGACTTTGCCACTACGGCCTTAATCTGCGGATAATGAGAAGCAGCCAGCAGGGCCAGTTCCGCTCCCTTGGAAACGCCCCAAATACCGATCGCGTTTTTATCCACTCCAGGGTGCACTTCCAGCCACTGGATGGCCCTTTCCACGGTCTCCACAGGAATGTTTTCCAGGGAATCCGGAAGCCCTTCCATTCCGAAATAGGCCAGCGCAAGGGTTACATATCCGTGGGAGGCATATATCGCTGCAGTGGGTTCGTAGGTTCCGCCGTCCGACCCGCCCAAAAAGATAATGGCAGGCCTCCTGCCTTCCCCGGCAGGAACGAAGAGCGTGCCCACCACTCCGGGTTCACGTACCTCCATCCTTTTGACCCCGGGCAGCAGGTGTAGTCTCTCCACCTCCCGAGTAAGGACCCTCTCGCCTTCAATCTCTAAAGAAACCTTAATCTTTTGCGGCTCCAGGCTTTTGGTAAACGTTCCCGCCGGCTTCACGCCGGAAACCGGGCGCAGAGACCAGAATAGGCCGGCCGGATCAACGCCTGCATAGCTGCCGGACACCGGTGCTTGAACACCAGGGTCTACTTTCCCGTGGCGGTCTGCCTGAAACACGGCGTGTGATTCCCATTTTATCCCGTTATTGTCCTGCTGTTCAGCTACCAGAGTTATCGCCGCTCCGGGAACCAGACCCGAAACTTCAATGTTGCACAGCTCACCGGCCAGGGCCTGCAAGGGACTGATATCGAGGATCGGTGCAGTTTTGCTTGAATCTCCTTTTTTGTCCGCCTCAAAATTCAGAACTAAACGCCATTCCGTGCCGTGGAGGCCCACCGTAGTCCAGATCGACTTTTTAACCACCTGTTTATCATGCGGTGGTGCATATGTACCTACCCCTGATTTATTAGCAACTGTTCTTTGGGTCAGGCCTGGCAATCCGGAATAATCCTGATAAAAGGGGTCTGTAAACACATTGCGCCCGATTTGCGATTTATCGCTGTCGTAAAGAATATACCCGTCTCTTTGCATGACCATCATTTCCGGTTGCTGCCCCTGCAGCTCCGGGACGGCAAAAGTTGAAAAGAACCTTTCCGGTTCGATCAGTAAACTGACCAAGCCGATCATTTCCTTCTGCCGGTTGAATACGGGTCGCTCCAGAGCCAGGGCTGTCAAACCTTCTACCGTTGTGAAGATATTGCTGATGACCGGACGCCCGGTTTCCCACAGCCTCCTGACCTGCTCCTGCTGGCTGATATCAGAACCGACATACTCATAGTAGGCGGCAGGTTCAACCGCCACAATCTTTCCATTTCTGTCCACGGTACAGGCATCAACCACATAAGGGTAGCGGGCCGCCAGCCGGTTAAGAACACGGCGGGTTTCGTCGCCAGTTAGGCCGGTCCGGGCAAGTTCCTCTGCCGCGGCGGCCAGA
>JBLNCH010000009.1:0-4456 GCA_050260485.1 Bacillota bacterium
AGGGACCGGGGTATCTGCGCTCTGGAACTCACGCATGGCTCCGAATTCGGCTTCTTTAATCTGGGTTTTTCGTGTATAGGCCATAGCCGGGTGTTTAATAATCTTCGGTTTGGCAGGTACCCGTTCCTGTAGTAACAGTTCTGCTGCCTGCACACGCTTGTTTCGGTGAAACCGTTCATAAATCTTGTGCGGTAACAGCAGATTGGCCAGGGCGAGCAGGCTCATCCCCTGGTGGTGGGCCATGTAACTCTTGACGACGGCCCGGGCCTGGTTTTCCGGCAGGCGTTCCGGCGTAAAATCCAGCGCCTCATAGAAACCGTAACGCCCTAATGCTCCAAATTCGATCATTTTGCGCAGATCCTTGATTCCCTGCAGTTTCGCAAATGGCAGACCCAGGATGGTGGCATACGGCGCCACAACCAGATCCTGCTCCAGCCCCCGTTTGAATCCGAGACCGGGAACTCCAAATGCCCGGTACTGGTAATTCATCCGGTAATCAAAGGCGTAGTAGCCGGACTCGGAGATTCCAAATGGAACCCCCCGCTGGTGTGCGTATTCTATCTGACGCTTGACGATCGCACGGTAGGTGACATCCCAGACGGTATCCTGATAAGTTCTCATGAAGATCCAGGGCATCATGTATTCAAACATGCTGCCGGACCAGGATAACAGGGCCACCCGGCGCCCAACCCGGGTCATGGTCCTTCCCAGGGCATACCAGTGGGCCACCGGAACATGACCGAGGGCGATCGCAATAAAGCTGGACAACCGGGCTTCGGAGGCCAGGAGGTCATACAGCACCTGGTCGGTCTCCCGCAGCGATACGCGGTAGCCCAGGTGAAAGAGCTTGGTTTTACGGTTGTATAGCGGTCGAAAATCAGTTCCGTCTATAAGGTAATCCAGTCGGTCTAGCAGTTCCTGCCCGCGTGAACGCCAGTCTCTAACGTTATTGATCCCTCTTGAGTGTTCAGGCTGGCTTTCTATTGCATCTGCCAGGTCATGAGCGGTAGCTTCCCGTGTCAAAGCCGCATTTTCCCCGGCAAAGGCGAAGTTGAACGCATCCCCCGGCATCCCGGTACTTTCGCCATAATCCGGGTTTTGCTCACCTTCGGCGTCCGTCTTGAGCCACTCGGCCAAACCCTCCCGGACGGTGATCAGACAACCCACGAAGTTGCCCGAGTCTACGGTGGAGACGTAAGGCAGTGGCAGTGGTTCCAGCGTAACCGTGTCATACCAGTTATACAAATGGCCTTTCCACTTTGCCAGGGACTCAACCGTGCGAACTGTTCGCTCCAGCCGTTCAACCAATCCCGGCGTGTCAATAAACCCGAAATCCCGCGCCGCCAGGGCACATGCCAGATAGAGTCCGATATTGGTGGGGGAAGTGCGATGCGCAATCCCATTAGGGGGCTCAATCTGAATATTGTCGGGTGGAAGCCAGTTATCGGCCTCCGTTACGTACTCCTCAAAGAAGTTCCAAATCCCCAGGGCCAGCCCTCGTAACTCCTCTTCCTCTTTTGCTGCCAGTGGACCTTCAACTGATTCCACTGGCTGGTTCAGCCACCGGACTGCAAATGGGGCTGTGGACCATAAAATGCAAAGCCCCAGCCCGAACAGCTTCAAAGAAGGGCCGGTGGCTATGGCCACTACCACAGCAAAGAGGATTATTAATGCGTAACCTCCATACATGTGCAGCAGCACCGGATAGCGTCCGCTCCGGTTGCGACGTTCAACCTCGGCCGCACTGACCCATTCCAGCAGGTGACGGTGGGACACGAACAGGCGATAAAGGGTTCTGAGAATAGCATCCACCAGCAGGATGCTCTGAAAGGGCCAGGTAATAATGGTCACCATAATCTGACCGGCCACTGCAACCAGACTCCGGGGGCGCAGAATCATCCGCCTTATCGCTCCCAGCTGGCGAATCAGTGGCAGGGAAAGGGTAGCAAATATGATGACAGCCCAGCGCCCGGGTAAACCCGGCAATACTGTAAGACCCAACAGAAGCACGGCCAACTGGACCGGCAGCAGCAGGCTGTGTCTGAGGTTGTCAAACATCTGCCAGCGCACCAGAGGAGAGAGATCAACCGGCAGTGGCCTTCCCCGCCGGTCATGTACTTGACTAAACATCCACGGTATTAACTGCCAGTCACCGCGTACCCAGCGGTGCAGCCGTTTGTGGTATGAGCTGAAGGTGGATGGGTACTCATCGATCAATTCAATATCGGACAAGAGCCCGGCCCGTAAAAAACCGCCCTCCAGCAGGTCATGGCTTAACACCCGGTTCTCGGGTATGCGCTCGCACAGGATTTCGGCAAAGGCATCAACATCGAAAATACCCTTACCGGTAAAGATCCCCTGACCCAAACCATCCTGGTAAGGATCGGACACCGCAAAAGTATAGGGGTCGATCCCGGGGTCGGCGGAATACAAGGAGGCAAACCGGGAACGCAGGGCAGATTTGTGGCTGATGCTTATACAGGGCTGCATTACTCCATAACCCTCAATGACCCGGGTTCTCGACTTATTTAGAACGGGACGGTTATAGGGCAGGTGCATAGCCCCGACCATCCGGCGAGCACTCTCCAATGGCAACTGTGTATCCGCATCAAGTGTAATAACGTAACGAATTTGCGGAAGAATTGCGGCATCCCCAACCACCAGGTCACAAGTGGTGTCAGTCTTGCCTTTTAACAGCTCAACCAGCTCCACCAGAGCTCCCCGTTTGCGTTCCCACCCCATCCAGATCCCTTCAGACTCATTCCATATCCTGCGGCGCTGGAAGAGATTAAAGGTACTCCCACCCGATGTGGAGTAGGTACGGTTAAGAGCCTCGATGCTGGCCTTGGCAGCTTCATTTACTTCATGATCTTTGGCCGATACCTCCTCACTGGAGTCGGTAAGATCGACCAGAAGAGCAAAGTGGAGGTTAGCATCCCGGTTGGCCAGGTAATGCAATTCCAGTCGGCTGACCAGTGATTGGACCTCTTTGACGGTCGACCAGATTACGGGGATTACAACCAGAGTCGTTGCTTCGGGGGGAATTCCTCGTGAAAAATCATATTTCAGCAAGGGCTGGGGTTGTTTAACGCATTCTATTAGCCAGTGAGTAGCCGTAACCGCCCACTCGCTGGCTGGCAGCAGTACCGCGAGTAGTATAATTATCCACTGGACGGCAGTGGTGTTCTCCCCGCCGGTTATCCACCCCGCGAATCCAAAGAGCGCAACCAACAAAAAAAGTGTGAGAGTCAGAAAGTACGAGCCGGTTGGGTGGCTGGAGACATGTAGCTCCGGCAGATATCTGGGGACACCGCATATTTTTAAGTTCTGCCTTAATGCCTGAATGCCGGCCGGTTCCAGAAGATAGTAAGCAACGAATGTCGAACGCGGTAACTGTTTACACTCCTCCTGGCTCTCCACCGCCCTGTCACATCGTACCTGCTCCTTGATAAACTGCTCGTATTCGTTGGCCGCAAGCTGAACCGCCTGTCTGGCTACCAGGGTTTCCGGCACCCGCAGCCGGCCCGCCAGTTTTTCAACCCGCTGCCGGAGCACGTCTCGACTGGAAAAGTCAAGCAGAGGATAAACGCCGGTTGCTTCTTCACCCAGAATCTGTTCCACCATGCAGATCTGTTCAAACCGGTCCTGCCAGTTCCAACGCGAGATATTTCGCAGGCTGCCGACGAGGTTTCCGGTAGTAACCTGATGCTGGGCCTGAAGCTGATACTCATAAGATACTATCTGGTCCAGGCTGGCCGGGCCGTCGTCCAGCTTGCACATCAGCCACTCCTGTACCATTAATGAATCGTCAGCCCGCTCGCGCAGATGCCTGATAAGATGGACAATCATCGAGCCCGAGAGCGGCATCTCTTGACCTGCCTGCTCAAGGGTGGTCTTCAGGAGATCCGGGCTGATCTCGGCCGTGCCAATTCGCGCCAGCAGCTGTTCTGCAAGCTGACACACCTCTCGCCGCTGCCGGACCTGTTCCGCAACCCGGGCCAGGTGTTTGATTAGGGCAACCCGGATCATTAGCGGGATTGCCCATGCCTCTACGATGTTTAATACGGATACCTGCTGGTAGGAGTTAATGTAGGCGGTTAACGAATCCTCGTCCAAATTGCCATCAACATGTTGTAGATAGTCGATGCAGATGGCAAGTATTCTCTTATCGCCCGTCTTACGAAGAACCGGCAGGTGCTTCAAGAAAGAACGGTTTAGCTGCTGTTTTACCACCAGCACCTGTTCTTCAATGAAATCCGCATTGTCCAGCAGCCATTCCTCTGCCGGTTGCGAACAACTGGCAGATCCGTCCCGGAGGATTTTTAGGAATGCTCGCAAGCTCCTGACATCTTGGTTAAAATCCCGCCAAAAGCGTTTGAGTGGCCAACTGCTGATATACGGATCATGGGTAAGCGCTAATTCATGAGCCTTCTGTCGAAGTTGTTCAGTATTTAAA
>JBLNCH010000010.1:0-6197 GCA_050260485.1 Bacillota bacterium
TACCACTCCTGCTTTCGGTACCTTAAAAGTAGCCCTTACTTCAGACCGGCCCAGGAATTTCTCCACATGCTCCGGTTCCAGTAAACCGGCCATGGCTTTCTTGATATCTTCAATAGTTTCGTATATCACTCGATAGAGTCGGACTTCAATACGCTCTTCTTCCGCGTACTTGCGGGCCTTGGAATCCGGTCTGACGTTAAACCCTATTATTATAGCATTGGAGGCTGAAGCCAGCATCACATCGCTTTCATTGACTGCTCCCACCCCGGTATGGATTACATTGACCTTAACCTCATCAGTTGATAAGCGGTCCAAGGATTGAGTAAGGGCTTCCACCGATCCCTGAACATCCCCCTTGATAATCAGGTTCAGTTCCTTGATCTCGCCCTCCTGAATCTGTTTGAAGAAATCGTCTAATGATACCTTGCTGGTTCTTGCCTGCTCTTCACGTTTCTTTTCACTTAAACGCAGGGCACTTACCTGGCGTGCAATCTTCTCATCAACAACTCTAAAAATATCCCCCGCCATGGGTACATCGGCTAATCCCACTACCTCAACCGGGGTCGAGGGTCCGGCTTCGGTAATCCGGTTCCCCATATCGTTCACCATGGCTCTTACTTTGCCAAAAGCTGTTCCACACAAGAGGCTATCCCCTACCCGCAGGGTTCCCTTCTGCACTAAAACGGTAGCTACCGGACCCCGACCCTTATCCAGCTGTCCTTCAATAACCACGCCTTCTGCAGCCCGGTCCGGATCTGCCTTCAACTCCCTCATCTCCGAGACCAGAATAATCATTTCCAAAAGCAGGTCAATTCCTTCGCCAGTTTTGGCCGATACCGGAACAAAGATGGTATCACCACCCCATTCCTCAGGAATCAACTGGTATTCGGTCAACTGCTGCTTAACGCGATCGGGATTGGCGTTCTCCTTGTCGATCTTATTAACTGCTACCAGAATCGGAACCTTGGCTGCTTTAGCATGATTAATTGCTTCGACCGTCTGCGGCATCACTCCGTCGTCAGCAGCCACCACCAGAACTGCTATATCAGTTGCCTGGGCACCCCTGGCCCTCATGGCGGTAAAGGCCTCATGGCCGGGGGTATCGATAAAGGTTATTTTCTCATCCCGGATGTTAACCTGGTAGGCACCAATATGCTGGGTTATTCCTCCCGCCTCCTTGGCAACCACATTGGTCTCCCGTATAGCGTCCAGAAGCGATGTTTTCCCGTGATCAACATGACCCATAACCGTAACCACCGGAGGTCTGGGCTTCATCTTGCTGTCATCGTCTTGCAGTTCCTCCAGTATCAATTCCTCAGCGGTCTTTTCTTTCTCTACTCGGACATTAAATTCCGAAGCAATCAATTCCGCAACATCAAATTCGATGGTATTATTCAATGAAGCAGTTATGTTCAACTGCATCAGCCTCTTAATTACTTCGGCCGGACTCTTGGCCAGTTTAGATGCTAATTCTCTTACGGTGATTCGATCTTCGATGGTTATCATTTCCGGTGTTGCTTCCTGTTTCTGCTCAGGCCTCTTGCCCTTTTTCTTTGGTTTCCCCCGGGTAGGTTTGGGAACCTTGGGTGCCCCAAATGTTTTCATGCGATAATCAGATTTTGGCTGCATTATTATATGATCATCGAGAGGCAGGTCCCTATCCGCTTTGCTTATCTTGGGTTTAATCTCTATCGGGCTTTCCAGCTGTCGTTCCCTCAGCGGAATTTTGGGAGACGAATTTTTTTTGGGTTGGGGAACCATTTTCTTTTCTGGCACTTTAGCTGCCGGCGGTTTTACTTCTGCTGGTGTTTTTGCGGTTCGTGCTTCCCTTTCCTGAACCTCTGGTATGGTCTCCTTGGGCTTGGTCTTAGGCTCCTCAACCTTTTCTACCTGCTCATCCGCTTCCCGCAGCTTGCGCTTAACCCATTGTCCCTGCTGCTCTTCCATGGTACTCATGTGATTCTTCACATCGATGCCCAGATCTTTGATGATCTTGACTAAATCCTTGCTCGGGATATTGAGTTCTTTGGCAAGCTCGTGAACTCTTATTTTTGCCATTTGACCACCCCCATATCATTAGCTTCATCAACCTGCAGTTCATCCAACACCTTCAATATGGCATGGGCGAAACCCCGGTCGTTTATTGTCAAGGCCACCCGGTAGGCTTTGCCAACATGAGCACCCAAGCGGTACTTGTCGCCAAGTATTAGCCAAGGAATATCACGTTTCTGGCTGGATGAAATCAGTTCATCCCTGGTTTTCTCAGAGATATCGCGGCTCATAATCAATAAGAAAGCCCTTCTCCGCAACAGGCTGCTTTTGGCCGCCATACTCCCCGTAGAAACCCGACCGGCCTTGCAGGCTAACCCTATAAGTTGATAAATATTTTTTTTCAATCTATCACCAGATCTTTCCTGAGTCTTTGGATTATATCTTCGGGTATCTCCCGCTCCAAGGCTTTTTCGATGCGCTTCCCTTTCACGGCCAGGTTGAAACACTGGGCATTCGGGCATACGTAGGCGCCTCTTCCTGACTTTTTACCTGTCGGGTCTATCAGAATGGTTTCATCAGGAGTCCTGACGATCCTGATAAGTTCTTTCTTGTTCTTCATCTCCCGACAGCCAACACACATACGCTGTGGGATTTTACGAACTTTCGCCAAGGCTACTCTTCCTCCTTGAACGCCTGGGACTCGCTCTTAATATCTATCTTCCACCCGGTTAACTTGGCAGCCAATCGTGCATTCTGTCCCTCTTTGCCTATCGCCAGGGAGAGCTGGTGATCGGGAACCACAACCCGTGAGGTCTTCTCCGCTTCGTTGATCTCAACCTGCAGCACCTTGGCCGGACTAAGGGCATTACCAATGTAAACGGCCATATCCTGACTCCATTTTATTATGTCAATCTTTTCCCCATTTAGTTCGCGTACTATATTCTGCACCCTCATTCCCCGGTGCCCTACACAGGCTCCAACCGGATCAATTTTATCATCTCTTGATATGACAGCGATCTTGGAGCGGTACCCTGCTTCGCGAGCGATTGATTTAATCTCTACCAATCCCTCAAAGATTTCAGGTACTTCCAGCTCAAACAGCCGCCGTAAGAAATAGGGATGAGAGCGCGATACCGTTATCTGCGGCCCTTTGGCGGACTTCTTAACCTCGGAAATGTAACACTTTATCCTCTGTCCCTGAGTAAACGTTTCTCCCGGGATCTGATCCTGCGGGAGCATTATCGCCTCGGTAGGACCAAGATTTATTATAATTACCTTTTGCTCCGTGCGTTGTACGGTTCCGGCCACGATCTCCCCTTCACGGCTGGAGTACTCATCATAGATAACGTTTCGTTCTGCTTCTCGCAGCCTCTGTATAACAACCTGTTTGGCGGTTTGAGCGGCTATTCGACCAAAATTACTGGGAGTTACCTCTACCTCGATCTCATCGCCCATCTGGACATCACTGTTAATCAAGCGAGCCTCTTCCAGACTAATCTCGGATTTGGCATCCACCACTTCTCCGGTTACGGTCTTCCGTGAGAATACCTTGACATCACCGGTTTCAGAATTCATCTGTACTTCGACATTCTGAACGGATCCGAAGTTCTTCTTGTAGGCAGTCTTCAATGCCGACTCTATAGCATCAATCAGAACCTCTTTGGGGATGCCCCGTTCTTTTTCTAATTCGACCAAAGCCTGAATCAACTCACCAGACATGGCATAACGCCTCCTCTAAAATTCTCGACACTAAACGAATCGGGCGATATCCTACCTTTACAATTCTACCACCAACCGAACCTGTTTAGCGTTGTTTCTCGGAATAAGTACTGATTTGCCTTCAATGTCCAGCACAATACTATCATCCTGAATTCCTTTAAGGGTGCCCTTAAAATTCCTCTGCCCGTCTAAAGGTTCATAGGTCTTCAGTTTAACCATTCTTCCGCTAAATCTTTGAAAATCACGGTCTTTTTTAATTACTCGGTCCAGACCGGGCGAGGAAACCTCAAGCGTGTAAGGGTGGGTTATCAGGTCATACCTGTCCAGAATCCCACCGATCACATTACTTGCCTGCTGACACCGGTTATGATCTACTCCGTCCTCATGGTCGATAAACACCCTAAACACCCATCCACCATGTTCTTTCCGGTACTCTATGTCAACGATCTCCATGGCTAGCTCTGCCAGGGCCTGCTCCAGCAGCGGTTCCGATTTGGCCACTACCTCATGGTTTGTCAACCACGGCACCTCCCACCTTTGAGAACAGAAAAAGTGGGTTTGAACCCACTCTTCTCGCGGACCTATTAATACGACAATTGGAGTATACCATATTGCTTTAGCGCATTCAACCCCGCACCTTACTAATAATTATCGGTCATTGTGCAGTTTTTTAGACAGTGCGGCTTACGTATATTTTTTTCGGCAACTTACGCGAATAGACTCAGCTGGTCGGTAGAAGGCAGGTCTTTCAGGCACCCGTTCTTTTCCAGTATATCGATAACCGTCTTGTTCACCCGGCCTCGTCGCTGCAGGTCCTCCAGTGAAATAAAAGCACCTTCGTTCCGGCCCTCAACCAGATTATTGGCGGCCGCCAGACCTACCCCGGGAAGAGCGGAGAAGGGAACCAGGAGCCCCCCCGGAACGATTTCAAAGCGGCTGGCATGGGAACGGTAAAGATCTACCGGAAAAAACTTGTATCCCCGGGCCCACATCTCCAGGGCTACCTCCAATATGGGGATGAGGTTTCTATCCTTGGCGGATGCCTTCTGACCCATACTCTCTATCTCATCCAGTCTCTGTCTCACCGCTTCGGTTCCGACCGTGATCACTTCATCGAAATCCTGGGCTCTCACCGTAAAATAACTGGCGTAGAAGGCCAGTGGGAAGTGAACCTTGTAATATGCGATACGATATGCCATCATCACGTAGGCTACCGCATGGGCCTTGGGAAACATGTATTCAATCCGGTTGCAGGAATCTATATACCAATGGGGTACGTTGATGGCTTTCATGGCTTCTATATCATCCCCGGAAAGCCCTTTTCCCTTACGCACCCTTTCCATGATCTTGAATGCATCCTTCTTGCCCAGACCTTTCTGAATCAGGTAGATCATAATATCATCACGGGTCGCAATAACCTCATTCAGTCCGGCCGTATTGTTTTTGATCAGGTCATGGGCATTGTTTACCCATACATTGGTGCCATGGGATAAACCACTTATCCTTACCAGTTCGGAAAACGTACGCGGCCGGGTAACCTCAAGCATCTGGCGAACAAATCTGGTGTTAAACTCGGGAACACCATAGGTTCCTACCTGGGAGCGGATATCCTCGGGCTTTACCCCCAAGGGCTCTACCCCGGAAAACAGGCGCATGGTCAATGGTTCATCCAGGCTGATTTTCGTCGCCTTGTAGCCGGTAAGATCCTCCAAGGACTTGATCATCGTGGGGTCATCGTGGCCGAGCACATCCAGCTTTACCAGGACCCCGCTCAGGGCTTCGTACTCAAAATGGGTAGTCCTTACCTCCGATTTCACATCATCAGCCGGATGCTGAATAGGCGTAAACTGGTGCACATTCATATGTCCCGGGACGATCATCAGGCCACCCGGGTGTTGTCCAGTGGTACGTTTTACCCCGGTAATTCCGCGCACCAGACGGTCGATTTCTGCGCGGCGCAGCCTGAGACCCATTTCCTCTTCATATTTCTTCACAAATCCATAAGCGGTCTTTTCGCCGATGGTAGAGATGGTACCTGCTCTGAAAACATGATCCTTGCCGAACAGTTCCTCCACAAACTGGTGGGCCTTGCCTTGATAATCTCCGGAGAAGTTAAGGTCGATATCCGGAACCTTATCCCCCTCGAAACCCAGAAAGGTTTCAAACGGTATGTCAAACCCGTCTCTTTGCAGGTCTTGTCCACAATCCGGGCATTTCTCCGGTGGGAGATCCGGTCCACTGAGTACGGTACCATCCTCAACAAACCTCGAAAATCCACAGCTGCAGCGATAATGAGGTACCAGGGGGTTTACTTCCGTTATCCCGGTGAGGAAAGCGGTCAGGGAGGAACCTACCGATCCCCGTGAACCCACCAGGTAACCATCCATGTTTGATTTCCTGACCAGTTCATGGGCAATCAGGTACAGCTCGCTGAACCCGTGTTTGGTTATTGAGTCGAGTTCACGGGTAAGCCTTTCCTCGACCTG
>JBLNCH010000011.1:0-5502 GCA_050260485.1 Bacillota bacterium
CCGTAAAAAAGGGTATAACCGTGTACGATCCTTCCCTGGTGCAGGGTGAAAGGCTAACCCTATCTGAGATACAAGCATTCCACGACCGGCTTGATCAACTTACCCTGGAAGAAAGGAAAGTTCTACCGGGATTGCAACCGGAGAGGGCTGATATCATAGTCAAAGGCACTTTGATACTCAAATGTCTGATGGAATTACTCAAAAGGGAAGAAGCCCTGGTGAGTGACAGCGATCTCCTGGAGGGCCTGATCCTGACACTGCATAACAAATGAAGCGGACGGGGTGACAGCCGAACCGTCAGACGGCTCTCCCCCGTCACAAACTAATCGAAAAAGATCACCTCTCCCGAGCCAATATGGTACTTGGCACCTACCAGGGTTAACCGGCCCTCATCCATCAGGTGTTTTATAACCGGACTTTTTTTAAGAGTCTCCAAGGTGGACTTGACATTCTCATCGGTCGCCTTCTCACACAGCTCATGGCCATCTATACCCATTGCCCGCACCTTCTCAACCGAGGGCTGAATCAGGGCAGTAATACTGCCGATGCTTCCCGGTGGGTCCCCACCTTCGACGGTGGCATGGACCGCGCCACAGTTCTCATGTCCCATTACCACGACCAGCGGGGTATGAAGGTGATCTACCGCATACTCCACACTGCCCAGGGATACCGAATCCAGAACATTACCGGCCACCCGAATTACAAACAGGTCCCCCAAGGCCTGGTCAAACAGTAATTCCGGGGGAACCCGTGAATCGGAACAGGTTATGATCACCGCAAACGGGTGCTGCCCGTTGGCCAGTAAATCCTCCCTTTTATTACGCCCCAGATCTTTTAAGGAATACATCCCGTTTACGAACCGTCGGTTTCCTGCCTTCAGAATGTTGAGGGCGGTTTCGACTGAAACGGTTTTGCCTTCGTCACTGTGACTCAATGTACGACACCTCACATGCTCAAGCTTCTTGAGTTCCACTATTCGGCACAACGTCTGAGTTAACCTTCCTTAATCTAATAATGTTAATTGGTGCTTGACAAAAATCTATCGATCAAGCAGGAATTTGGACACAATCGTCGAATTTGTAAAAGGTTTGGACTGCTCTGATGTATTTTGGCGGTTCGTGAAAAATACCGCCTTAACATGAAATAAATTTCACAAAGGAGGTGATTAAGATATGGCCAACTACAAGGATATCATTGGAGCCTATAAAGACAAACCAGGAGGCATCATCGAGGCCTACCATGCCCTGCAGAGAGAATTCAACTATATTCCCAAACCCGCTGTTGCTGAGGCAGCCAAGGTTTTCGGGGTTTCCGAAGCCCAGGCCTATGGCGTGGCAACCTTCTATTCATACCTTTCGACCGAGCCCAGGGGCAAGTATATTATCCGCATTTGTGAAAGTGCTCCTTGTCACATAGCGGGTGCTGATCAGGTAATCAAGGCAATCGAGAAGGAGCTGGGTATCAAAGCCGGGGAGACCACTCCCGACGGTAAATTCACGTTTGAGCTCACGGAGTGTGTCGGGCAATGCCAGGAAACACCGGTAATTACCATTAACAGTATTCCTTATGTTGGCATTACTCCAGGAGATATCCCCGCAGTTCTGGACAAGTGCAGATAACCAGAAGGGAGGGAAGAGAATGGGAAAAGAGATGAGAATTGTACTGCGCAATGCCGATAAGATCGATCCCAACAGCGTAGACGATTATATAAATGCTGGGGGATACCGGGCTTTGGAGAAAGCCCGCGGCATGGAGCGAAAGGCCTTGATTGAAGAAGTCAAAAAGGCTAACTTGAGAGGCCGTGGTGGAGCCGGCTTTAACGCGGGAATGAAGTGGAGCTTTGTTCCTCCAGCCGAAGTCACTTATGTGGTTTGCAACCTGGATGAGGGTGAACCCGGAACTTACAAGGACCGGACCATCGTTCAAAAGGACCCGCATACTCTTTTAGAGGGAATGGCCATCTGCGGTCACGCCATTAACTCCAAAAAAGGTTATATCTATTGCCGTGGAGAGTATCCCTATGTGGTGGAGCACTTGAACCGGGCAATCGAGCAGGCCCGCCGCAAGGGTGTTTTGGGGGACTTCGATATTGAGGTGCGGATGGGCGGCGGAGCCTATGTCTGCGGAGAAGAAACAGCCCTGATCGAGTCTATTGAAGGACACCGGGGTGAGCCCAGATTTAAGCCCCCCTTCCCGGGAGTGGCTGGTTTATGGGCTGAGCCAACGGTGGTTAACAATGTCGAAACCTTTGCTAACCTGCCCGAGATAGTGAACCGAGGCCACGAGTGGTTTAAGTCCATAGGTGCTCCCAGTTATCCGGGTACCAAAGTCTTAACCCTGACTGGAGATGTGGTTAACCGCGTAGCCATCGAAGTGCCAACCAACACCACTATCCGCGAGGTTATCTATGATTTTGGGGGCGGTATCAGGGACGGCAAGAAGTTCAAGGCGGTTCAGATAGGCGGGACCTCAGGCGGATTTATTCCGGAATCATTACTGGATACTCCTATTGATTTTGACTCCATGAGGGGCATTGGAGCAACCCTGGGGACTGGAGCTGTTCTGGTGATGGACGAGACTAGAGATATAGTAGATATAGTAACCAGGATAGCGAAGTTTTTTGAGCATGAATCCTGTGGTAAATGCAATCCCTGCCGGGAAGGCACCTTCCGAAACTATGCAATCATGACGAAGATCAACCGGGGAATGGCTACTTCTCAGGATATTGAGAATATCAGTCTGCTCAGCAAGGTCATGCAGAAGGCCTGTTTGTGCGGGTTAGGGCAGGCAGCTCCTGGCCCAATAGTCACCACCCTGCAGCATTTTCGTCATGAATACGAGCGCAAGCTCTTAGCGTAAAGGAAGGGAGGAAAAGAAGTGGTTACACTTACCGTAAACGGCAAACAGATTCAGGCTCCCCAGGGCAGCACTATTCTGGAAGCCTGTCGTTTAAACGGGATTGAAGTTCCTACCCTGTGCTATGACCCTGATCTCAGGTTGGCGGGTTCATGTCGCATGTGCTTGGTAGAAGTAAAAGGACGTCCGCTGTTTCTGGCCTCTTGTGTGGCCCCTGCCGAAAACGGCATGGTGGTAGAGACTGAGAGCGCGGATATTGTTGAAGCACGCCGGGTCGTTTTGGAGCTGCTGGCGGCGCGCCACGACTTCAACTGCCAGACCTGTGAAAAGAACGGAGACTGCAAGTTCCAGGATTACTGCTACCAGTATGGGGTTAAGGATTCTCGTTTTACCGACGGGGGGCGGCATGTTTATCCTATCAACGATCCAAATCCATTTATTGAGCGAGATTATAATAAATGTATCATGTGCACCCGTTGCGTGCGCGCCTGTGAAGACATCACCAATGCTCGTGCCATCAATGTAGAGAACCGCGGTCACCACGCCAAGATTGCCACGGCTTTTGACGGCAACCTGGCAGATTCACCCTGTGTATTCTGTGGTCAGTGTGTAATGGTCTGCCCGGTGGGGGCTTTGACCAGCAAGGTGAGTGCGGGGAAAGGTCGCGCCTATGAAGTGGAGAAGGTCTTGACCACCTGCACCTACTGTGGTACCGGCTGTACCCTGGAGCTCAATGTCAAAGATAATAAGGTGGTAGGGGTTACCTCCAACCGTTCGGAGGAATACAGCCCGGTTAACAAAGGGGCCCTGTGTGTTAAGGGGCGCTTCGGCTGGGATTTCATCCATTCTCCTGACCGTTTGACAACTCCTCTTATCAAGGAGAACGGGGAATTCCGGGAGGCCTCCTGGGATGAGGCCTTAGACCTGGTTGCCGCCCGCCTGAAAGCTATCAAGGAGACCAGTGGGCCTGATTCCATGGCCGTCTTTACTTCTGCCCGCATCACCAATGAGGAGAATTACCTGGCGCAGAAGTTTACCAGGGCGGTACTCGGAACCAACAATGTGGACCACTGCGCGCGTCTTTGACACTCCGTTACTGTCGCCGGTCTGGGGGCAGCATTTGGGAGTGGAGCAATGACCAACTCCATTGGGGAACTGGAGAAAGATGCAACCGGCATTTTTGTTATCGGTTCCAACACTACCGAGAATCACCCGGTAATCGGGATGAAGATTAAGAAGAACGTCCTTAAGAATGGTGCCAAGCTCGTAGTGGCGGATCCCCGCCGCACCGATCTGGCGGATATAGCGGACGTATACATGGCACATCTGCCGGGTACCGACGTCGCCCTGATAAACGGCATGATGAATGTCATTATCAGTGAAGGCTTGGCCGATCAGGAGTTCATTGCCAACTGCACCGAAGGTTACGAGGCTATGGCCCAGGTGGTTGCCAAGTATACCCCGGAGTATGTTGAGAAGATAACCACGGTTCCGGCGGAGGACATCCGAAAAGCCGCCCGGATTTACGCTGAGGCGGAAGCTGCAGTCATCTGCTACGCAATGGGACTGACCCAGCACAGTACTGGTACAGACAACGTAAAATCCGTTTGTAACCTGGCTATGCTGACCGGCAATATAGGTCGTCCGGGAACCGGGGTTGATCCATTGAGAGGGCAGAACAACGTGCAGGGTGCTTGTGACATGGGTGGTCTGCCGGTTACGTATCCGGCCTACCAGGCGGTGACCAACGATGCGGTCCGGGAAAAGTTTGAAAAAGCCTGGGGAGTACCACTTTCACCTAATAACGGCTTAACCCTGACTGACACCATTAACAAGGCCTATGAGGGACAGATAAAGGCTTTGGTAGTCATCGGTGAAAACCCGATGATGAGTGATCCTGACCTGCATCACGTGGAGGAGGCCTTGGAAAGACTGGACTTCCTGGTAGTTCAGGACATCTTCCTGACTGAAACCGCCAAGTATGCGGATGTGGTCCTGCCGGGAGTAAGCTTTGCCGAGAAAGATGGGACCTTCAGCAATACCGAACGCCGGGTGCAGCGGGTTCGTAAGGCGATAGATCCCGTAGGTGGAGCCAGACCCGACTGGCAGATCATTTGTGATCTGGCTGCCAGAATGGGCTATCCCATGCAGTACAACTCACCGGAAGAGATATTCGAGGAAATGAAAGCACTTACCCCGTCTTATGCCGGGATGAGCTATGCCCGCCTGGAGGGCAGGGGACTGCAGTGGCCGTGTCCATCTGCAGATCACCCGGGAACCCCGTTCCTGCACAAGGACGGCAAATTCTCAAGAGGCAAAGGGGCCTTCACCGCGATTGAATTCAAGGAACCCAGGGAGAATCCAGATGATGAATACCCCCTGATACTGACCACGGGTCGGAGCCTGTTCCACTACCATACCGGTACCATGACCCGCCGCTCCAAGGCTTTGGATGCTCACAAACCGGAGGCTGAATTGGAGATCAACCCGGCATTGGCGGCGAAGATGGGTATTCAGAATGGTGAAAAGATCAAACTGTCCACCCGCAGGGGAAGCCTGGAGGTTAAGGCCAAGGTTACCGACATACTGGCGGAAAATGTAGTCTTTATGACCTTCCATTTCCATGAGTCGGCGGTTAACTGGCTG
>JBLNCH010000012.1:0-3184 GCA_050260485.1 Bacillota bacterium
AGTTCCGGATGGATAAAGTGGCTGAGCATCTTGGCCACTTGGTGAAAAAGCCGGTTATTAAGGTGGATGAGTGTGTAGGACCTGCAGTGAAAAAGGCGATTGAAGCCATGAAACCGGGAGATATTATGGTCCTGGAGAATGTCCGGTTTTATCCAGGGGAGGAGGCCAATGACCCCGAATTCAGCCGACAACTGGCGGAACTGGCTGATATTTACGTTAATGATGCGTTTGGCGCAGCTCACCGCGCACATGCATCCATTTCCGGGGTTGCGGCCCTGTTACCCACAGTTCCCGGGTTCCTGCTGGAGAAAGAAGTTACCATGTTGAGCAAGGTGATAAACGGCGCCGAGAACCCGCGGGTGGCCATTGTCGGAGGGGCCAAGGTGGCCGACAAGCTAAGCCTTCTGAAAAACCTGCTGAAAAACATGGATGTGCTAATAATCGGGGGCGCAATGGCTAATACTTTTCTCAAAGCCCAGGGTTTAAACATCGGCAATTCCATGTTTGAGGAGTCCCTCCTGGCCACAGCCCGTGAATTGATGGATATCGCTCGACAAAACAACACCCGGCTGCTCCTGCCGGTGGATGTCGTAGTCGCCGATCATTATGCAGAAGATGCTGAGCACCGGATTGTACCGGTCGATCAGGTCCCAGACGGCTGGATGATACTGGATATAGGACCGGAAACGGTCAAGACCTATCGGCAGTATATTGACCAGGCCCGGACTGTGTTCTGGAACGGTCCCATGGGTGTCTATGAGTTTGAGGCCTTTAGCTCTGGCACCAACGGAGTAGCCCGGGCGGTGGCATCTGCCTCTGCAGTCAGTGTGGTTGGCGGGGGCGACTCCATGGCTGCCGTCTACAATCTCGGTCTGCAGAACAAAATCACTCACGTTTCAACCGGGGGTGGGGCAACCCTTGAATTTCTGGAAGGAAAGCGGTTGCCGGGTCTTGTAGGCTGCGATTTTCGTCAACAAATGGTGGGGTGAAACGATGCGCCAACCCTTTATCGCTGGAAACTGGAAAATGCACAAGACCAACAGCGAGGCTTATGACTACATAAAAGAGCTGAACGGCATACGCTGGAATGAGGGTGTTGAAGTAGCCATAATTCCTCCTTTTACCTGCCTGTCCACGTTTCAAGAAACCAAGCCCTGGAGCCGGGTAAAATACGGAGCCCAAAACATGTTTTGGGCTCGCGAAGGTGCTTTTACCGGGGAGATATCTCCTCTTATGCTCTTGGACCTTGGATGTGAGTATGTGTTGATTGGACACTCGGAGCGCCGGCAGATTATCGGAGAAACCGACCGGATGATTAATGACAAGCTGAAACTGGCCGTGGATACTGGTCTGGCTCCCATATTCTGCGTTGGTGAGACCCTGGAGGAACGGGAGGCCGGGGAAGCCCAGAAAGTGGTAGGCCGGCAGGTTCGCTTAGGATTGCAGGGGATTGTCCCACATCCGGAAATGGTGATCGCCTATGAGCCAGTGTGGGCTATCGGCACCGGTGTAAACGCTACGGCCTCTGATGCCCAGCAGATGATCCGCTTCATTCGTGATATCATCAGGGAAGAATGGGGCTTGGACACATCTGCACAGGTCCGGATACTCTACGGCGGCAGCGTGAAACCTGCCAACATTGGGGAATTAATGTCTCAGAATGACATAGACGGGGCCCTGGTCGGAGGGGCCAGTCTTGATCCTGAGGTGTTTGCAGAGATTATCAATTATAAGTCGGCATAAATTGTCCTAGTTGAAAGTAGGAGCAAAAGCGATGAGACCTAGACCTTTAACTTTGGTGATACTGGATGGCTGGGGAGAGAAGGGATCCTGTGAAAAAAACGCAATTGCCCTGGCTGATCCACAGGTTTTTAATACGTTAAAACGGGACTATCCCAGCACCGTCCTGGAGGCTTCTGCATTAGAGGTGGGTCTGCCCCGGGGACAGATGGGGAACTCCGAAGTGGGCCACCTGAACATTGGCTCCGGCCGCACGGTTTATCAGGAGATCACCCGCATATCACAGGAGATTGCCGATGGGAGGTTTTTCGAAAACCGGGAACTGAAAAAGGTCATGGAGTTTGCTATGGATCACGATGGGGCCCTGCACCTGATGGGCCTGGTTTCAGATGGTGGCGTTCACAGTCATATGGATCACATAATGGCCCTGTTGGAAATGGCCTGGCGGCAGGGTCTGACCAAGGTGTATCTGCATGCTTTTCTTGATGGCCGCGATGTTCCTCCGGTCAGTGCTCTGACTTACATCGAAGCCCTAGAGGAAACCATGAGCCGGTTGGGCATTGGGAAAATTGCGACGGTCATGGGACGCTATTACGCTATGGACCGGGATAAGCGGTGGGAGCGGAACCAGCGGGCATTTGAGGCCATGGTAGCAGGTATCGGCAAAAAGGCCAGCAGTGCCCGGGAGGCAGTGGAGAACTCCTACCGGGAAGAGCTAACTGATGAATTTATGGAACCAGCTGTGGTGGTAGACGGCTCAGGAGCACCGGTTGGCCTGATACAG
Source organism: Bacillota bacterium (assembly GCA_050260485.1). Lineage (GTDB taxonomy): Bacteria > Bacillota > Syntrophomonadia > Syntrophomonadales > DTU052 > DTU052. The sequence goes on from JBLNCH010000012.1 coordinate 2,525, forward strand.
GATGGTGACGGAATTATTTTCTTCAATTTTCGTGCCGACCGGGCCCGCCAGATAACGAGGGCTTTTGTCGACCGTAACTTTAAGGGTTTTGATAGGATTCGACATCCAGAAGTCTACTATGTGTGTTTTACACAGTATGATGTCAACATCAAAGCTCCAGTGGCTTTCATGCCTCAAAACCTACATAATACCTTGGGCGAGTATCTTTCTCAGCAGGGCTTTCGACAATTGAGAATTGCTGAAACCGAGAAATACGCTCATGTTACCTTTTTTTTCAATGGTGGGGTAGAACAGCCCAACCTTAACGAGGACCGAATCCTGATTCCATCCCCTCAGGTGGCGACCTACGATCTGCAGCCGGAAATGAGCGCTTTTAAGGTGACAGAACGCGTAATTAAGGAGATTGAAAAAGGGATCTACGATGTAGTAATCATGAACTACGCTAATCCTGACATGGTGGGGCATACCGGCAATATGGAAGCGGCAGTTGCGGCTATAAAGGCGGTAGACCAGTGTCTGGGCCAGGTAGTGAAGACAGTTCAGAATGCCGGAGGGGTGACTATTGTGACCTCAGACCACGGTAATGCCGAAACCATGGCTGATGAGGAGACCGGACAGCCCCATACAGCCCATACCACCAACCAGGTGCCTTTTATTCTG
>JBLNCH010000013.1:0-2851 GCA_050260485.1 Bacillota bacterium
CTCGTTCCTGATCATGCCTTGATTGTCGGCTAAAGACGAATCGGGAATCCACTGAGCAGCCACATAATTCCGGCCTTCCACGGGCCCTGGAAAGAGTCTCAGTCCATCGCGCTCAGCCCGGTGGGGCCCACATACAAAACAGCCGGGAAAGGCGTGCTTTTCAAAGATTTCTGATTTCGCAGCAGTACCTCTGGCCTGATCCATGGTTGGCGGTTCCGGTACCTTTATATCAACCGTTTTGGGGACCGCCTTGGCCACCACAACATCACCGTTTAATAATATATACTGGTTGTCGTCTTGGCTTACGGTTAAGGGTACTTCCAGCGGGGGAGGGATAAGCAGGGTCACTTCGGCAGGATATCCCACATGATTAGCCAGCAAACCGCAGGTATAACCACCATTGCCTGAAGTAGGCGGACCGCAGAACCGGCGATCAATGATGATGTGTTCGTTCATTAATTTCCCTCCCGATACGTCATTTGCGTTAAGAGTGATATTCTACAAAAACTACACCCGTCCTGCTGCCCAATCAAGAAGATTCCTCTATTTGACAACATGTCTCCTTATTGCATCTCGATTTTATAGGAAATTTGATAAAATAAACGTTAGCTCATGCAAAACTGATAAAATAAGAGCCAGGAACGGCCTGGAAGGAACGGTCCATGTCAATATCAATCTGGTAGTCAAATTCCTGCAGAACTACTTCTTTAACCCGGCTGACTATCCAGTCATTCCCAAACGGGACGAGCCGGGTGACGACGCCTACGTATTCAAACAGTATACCGGAGGTCTGGCCAAGGTGCGCTTCCCCGACTACCGCCTGGCCTATGAAGGCGTGGACCTGCCCAACGTCAACATCTTCAGGAGCCAGATTGAGCTGTTTAAAGATCTGATGAGCAAAGCCAGCCCCACTCCTGAGCAGGCCAAACGGGTTGACTACATGCTGGCCCTGGGAGAGATGTTCACCTTAATCGTATATGCACAATTGATCCTGGAGAATTGCAAGATCTACAAGATTAATGATGACCTGGTCGACCACATATTTTATATTTTGGTCCGTGACTTTTCAGGGTTTGCATTGAACCAACTGACCAATTTCGAAAATTCCGCGGAACAGAAGGAGTATTTGCGGAAGATAGTATTAACCGAACCTGATATTAATCCGGCCCGGGAAATGAGACTGTGGAACGAGCAGGTGTCGGTTCTTAACGGGGCGTACGAAATGAATCCGTAAACGTAAAGTTGTACTCGTTTTGATACTCATTAATTGGGTAAAGCTTCCGTCCTGGAAAACGGCCGGAAGGAAAAAACAAATACATTCTCTATCGAGCCACCGGGCTATCCGGTGGCTATGTTTTCTCACACCATACGCTGTCTTTTTGAGACACCCTTGCTTTTGTTGGCGAACTGGTAATAAACCATTGCTGCCAGTGCCAGGGGAATCAGGTTGGCTAAGTACATAAGCTGGTAACCGGTAACCTTGGCGACGAATCCCGATATAATGGTTCCCAGGCCGATGCCCAGGTCAACTCCAACAAAATAAGTGCCAGTTGCCGCCCCGCGTCTTTCAGCGGGAACATTGCGAACCGCTAGAGCCTGAAGGGTGGGGAAACAGAAGCCAAAACCGACGCCTGTGATCATGCCTGCAGTCATAAAGCCGTGGACGCTGTGGGAAACGGCTATGATAATCACTCCTGCGAGAACAGCCAGATGACCGATAAGCAGGACCCGGTCGGTACCTCCCCGGTCAGACCAGCGACCTGAGATGGGCCGGGATAAGATCATAAATATGGACATGGCAGTAAAAAAGAAACCCATGTTTACAATACCGCGTTCTACCCCGAATAGAGCGATAAAAGAAAGGATCGTTCCGTAAACCGCACACAAAAAGAATCCTACCCCCGTTGCGGTCAAGGCCGATTTTTCAAACATCCGAGACTTCATACCTACAAATGACCTCTGGGGGGTACGGTTAATATTCACTTCCTGGACCGGTAAGCTCCAGAAAAAGGACAGAAGGGTAAGCAGATTGACCGTTAAGAACAGGGTATGATATCCGTATTTTCCCAACAACCAGAAGCCGATCATGGGAGCCATGGCCATCGAAACGGAGGCGGTTAAACCAAAGAACCCCATCCCTTCACCCAGCCGGGAGGGTGGCAGGCTGTCGGCTACCATGGTGCCAAATGCCGTACCGACCAGACCGTAACACAGACCGTGCATTAGGCGGATGACTGCGGTAAGTGCAACGTTATCTGCTATCCGGTAAAAGAAGGTAATGGCTATCACCAGGATCAATCCGGTGATCATCAGCTTTTTTCGGCCATAGCTGTCAACCAGCCAGCCGGCGATGGGGCGCATCAGCATGGCACCTATGGTATATGCACCCATCACATAGCCAACATCGCTCTGGTTGCCACCTATGTCTATCAGATACATGGGCAGGGTAGGGATGAGCTGCTGCAGACTAATAAAAAAACTAAAGTTTGCCAGACACAGAAGAATGAAATTCCGGGTCCAGATGGAGGTGGTGCTGGACTCAATCATTTTATCTTCTACAACGGAATTTATTGCAGGTCCCTGACCGTTAAAACATGCCGTTGCGCTCCAATAATATAAGTAAACGAATATATTATCCTGTTATTGCCGTGGTGTTGTCAAGATGGAGGCAAGTAGCCCGGCCTCGTACATCAATCCTCCGGTTAGCGTTTTATAATTGCATCATTCCTTACCCTGCAGGGAATTCTAATTCCATCACAGTGGAAAGGAAGATGATCGTGCTTCAATATCCGTTGGGGTTGCTGACACTCTTGGCAGTCTCTATACTTATCTACTTCGGGGTAGGACACCG
>JBLNCH010000014.1:0-7444 GCA_050260485.1 Bacillota bacterium
ACATTTTAGGAGATGGATAGATGGAATCAAACCTGGCTCTTCCTCTGGTCGGATTAGGACTGGGATCCCTGGGTTCGTTTTCGGGATGTCTGCCCTCACCCGGATCGGGAAGTTGGAAAAAAGAATTGAGGAACTGGAGGTAGAGCTGAAAAACGATAACCAGTAACCCCGTTTCCCAGGATTTTAATTGGAAACATTTACCTTCAACTGCCTTCGTAGTTTTTGTATCCTATTACCATAAGGACTTACATCCTATCTTAGTTCGGATTGAAGTCTAACCATTGTACTAAGAACAAAGCCTTGGTAGGGGGGAGTTTATTGCGGGGAATGGGAGATAATCACGGTATGTTCGAGGGCCTGGAGGAATTTGGGCTTGACCATCTTGGCGATAAACCCCTGTATCAGCACGAGGCAAATGAGAAAATACAGGGTGAAGGACCGGAAAGTAAAAAGGCGGAGGCAGATTATTTATTTGATGCTGAAGTGGAATGCCCCGTTTGTCATTCCCAGGTAACTGTCAAGAGAATCCGGAGATCCGCGTTGCGGCTGCTGAAGAGGGATACAGATTCAATGCCGGTATATCGAGATATAAACCCACTGTTTTACGATATATGGCTGTGCAATCATTGTGGGTATGCGGCCAGTCAATCAAGTTTCACTCAGCCTTTAATGAAAGTGGAAGCGGAGCTGATCCTGAAGAATATTAGTAGTAAGTGGCGGGCAAAAGAATACCCGCCGCTGTATGATGCCGACATAGCGGTTGAGCGCCTTAAACTTGCTCTGTTAAGTGCAACGGTCCGCAAGGCCCGGCCTATCGATATTGCCATGTTGTGCCTCAAGCTGGGATGGGTTTATCGCATCCGGGAGGACACAGAAAACGAGGTCAAATGCCTGAACCAGGCTCTGACCGGACTGAAGTCCGCATTTGCAAAAGGCCCGTTTCCAGTAGCGGGGATGGATGAGAGCACACTGGCGTTTCTCATCGGCGAGTTGTCGAGGAGAGTTGGCAATTACCAGGACGCCTTAGATTACCTGGGACGGGTTATTGTAGACCGGACAGCCAAAAATGCCCTTAAGGAAAAAGCCCGTGATCAGAGACAATTGATTATCAGAGCCCAGCGTGCTCCAGAGTCAGAAGTATCAAAACCACAAGAAACACCCGTTGCCAGGTCCACTCCCCCTCCCCAAAAGGGATTGAAGAGCCTGTTCAAGAAAAACAAATAGCACTCCGGGTACCAGTCTATGAGCGGGAATGGCTTTTAAACCGGTTTTTTGACTACGTGAGTAATGCTTTCATCACAAACTAGCGAAGCACTTCATTCAAACTTCCCGGTCTATAACCCTCAAGGTCCAGAGTTACATAGGCGAAACCACAGGTTTTAACTGCTTCAGCGATCCTCTTCAAAGCAGTCTGGTTTAAAACAGCCGGGAGTTCTTCTGGACTTACCTCAATCCGGGCTAAATCACCGTGATACCGGACCCTTACCTGATCGATTCCCATTTGCTTTAAACGCTGTTCAGCGGCGGCAACCTTCGCCAGGTTATCGGCTGTGAGTCTGGTTCCGTAAGGGATTCGCGATGCCAGGCAGGCCTGGGAAGGCTTATTCCAGTTTTCCAGCAAAAGAGCCCTGGCCAGGGTGCGGATTTCCATCTTGGTTACCCCGCACTTTATATAGGGACTCCTTACCGAATCAATACCCCGGATGGCTTTCATGCCAGGCCTGTAATCCCCGGTGTCAGAAAGGTTGCTTCCTTCCATAACCGCTTCATATCCCTCGCAAACCGCCAAATCTGTTATCATGCCGAAAATATATTCTTTACAGAAGAAACACCTGTCAGGCTGGTTTCTTGAGATATTCTCAATCCGGAGCGGATCGACTCTGATTACCCGGAGGTTGGCTCCCAGCTTTGCGGCAGTCTCTACCGCCTCCTCCACCTCGGGTTCAGGGATCAGGGATGATGAGACCATTACCGCCAGGACGTTAGGCTGTCCCAGACAATCAAGCGACAACTTCAGCAACAGGGTGCTGTCAACACCTCCCGAATAGGCCACAACAACCCGCTTGAATTTCTTAATTTCCTGATAAAGTCGGTCCAGTGTGCTGGTTGCGCTCATTTCTACCTCTTTTCTCATGCCAGTATCCAGGATGGTAAAAGTCTGACCCGTCTGAGGGGATTAGTATAGGTAAATTAGCCCTGGCAGATTATGAATTGAATCGGTGCTCTCGGCAGCTATCATCATTATATAGGAGTTGACCGACATTGATAAGTGAGGATAGGTTAAGCATCTGTGCAAATCCAAAAACTGCCGTCAGCAGTATAATCCTCACCAGAGTGGAATTCCATTTGCTCGGTTGTAACTCTCTTTTGAAATTATGAGCCGGGCCAGGTCAGGGTCCGGGTGACCACTTATTTTGGTAATTATCTTCTGCGACTGCCGCAGGTCGTTAAGGGTCAAGGTGGGATAGTCTTTGAATCCATAATTTCCGTTAGGAAGACGTGCATACCAGAGCTCACCACTTTCTTTAATCCATTCATTACAAGTATCTTTGATGGCCAGCAGTATCAGATTAGCTGTTTTCTTATACTCTTCCTTGCCCGTGGTTAAATGCATCTCGTAGAGGAAATTCATTTCCGCCAACAGGTGGTTAAGAGAGGAATGAGTCTGGTGTTCGCCCGACGAATCTTGGTAATCCGGAATCAGATAGCCTCCATTTTTACTACGGTAAGCACTCTCACGCGCAAAACCGCACAGAAAGTCGGCGTAACGACTCGCTGCAGCAAGGGCCTTGTCTTCTTTGTAGTTCTGATAAGCCTCCAGGAGATACAGGGCGGCGTCAGTGTTGAACCGCGTATCATAGAAATCGTGACCGAAACCGTATTCCTCTGCCAGCCAGTTGGATTGAGGCCTGGTTGCCCAGTAACCGGTCTCATTCTGGCAGTTGATAGCACTATACATGGAACTGATGGCAATAGCATCAGTGAACGGGCTGGTTTTGGTCAGAAATGACCGGCCAACGTGTTGAGCCGGGCAGCGCCAAAAACCATGGGGATGGGTCGGCTTATAGCTGAAAGGCACCAGGTCGTAGACTCCATCCAGCCAGAATTTGCGGATCTGGTTGAGGTCAGCTATCTGAATCGAGGATACATCAGTCTCATTTTCCCAATCCACCAGTTTTTCGTTACTTATGATTCCCCAGAAGCGAATTATGCCTCCCTGGGTGTCGGAAAGAGGGAAACGGAACTCACTCTCGCCATGGCTCCGCCGGACTAAAATTGCAAAGGATTCCGTTTCCCGGTAAACACCATGCCCCATATCGTGGAACTGGTCAACCGGACCAAAGACCAGTGAATTAGCCTTGCCATCAAGATACGTAATCCCTGGTGGTAACCCCGATTTCAACTGATCGGAACTGAGGGTCTGCCAGGCAGATTGCCCAAGCACCCGATTACCTTCAGGGTAAACTAGAGCCCTGCCTGTTGTGGGATGAGGGCCTGACAGTATCAAGCGTCCCTGATACAAGTGGCTTTTGGTCGTGACGCCCTTGGACTCGACGAAGAAAAGAACCATGCCGTTAAGCATATCCTGGCAGGTCAGAGTGACCAGTCCGATTTCCCGGTCACGATTAAGGATTGTATAGCGATAACTGGACTGCCGCAACCTGGATTCTTCCCTGATAGTAGGCCCATCCAATCGTGTTTTCAAGCCTGAGTCAGTTTCAACCATGAAGGACAATCCTGAAGTCAGTGTTACCTCATCGGAACCGCTGGTACCACCCGGGTCGAGGAGACTCGGTTTACCCCATGAGATGACCAGCACCATGATGACCGCTGCTACAGCCAGTTGAAATAGTCTGCTGAATGCGTTAAATCTGCCCGACATAAAACTCATTCCTGTACGCATTGATTCCGCTTGTTTTTATAGATCTATACGTGTTCGTCCATGTTGGGTCTTACAAACCGAATTATGGCGAAGGTGTTTATAAAAGGATGCAAGACAGGCCGTCTGTCGCATGGTTAATCTAATTATAAATCCCAGATGACGCATTACTGGACGTTAATTAATGGAAGGCATCAAACATTCCCGAAATTATGGTTTCGGGAGTCACTCTGCCCAAAAAATGCAAGACAAAAGTTTTCTGGAAGTTTTTCCAGGAGGAGTAATCGTACTGTTTCCTTGTCACCATCTCGTAAAGGTATTCTGATGATGATACATCAAATTAGGAGGAAGCGGACGCGGGTAAGGTGATATGAGAAGGCATCCTGGCCGATATACCGCATAATTTGAAGAGTCAAACGTCGTTTAAGGGATTAGCTGGAAATCAGGGCTTAGATTATGATTGCTGTAATGAGGGTTTAACCGGTACAAAAATGACATGGAAGATGGTCCCTTGCGGGCTGGTTTCGAAGGACAGCTCAGCATGGTGGCGTGCGGCAATGCTGTAGCATACTGCTAACCCTAAACCGGTTCCGCCATCTTTATCGCTGACAAATGGAGTACCTAACTTTTCCTGGATTTCAGGGGCAATACCTCTGCCGGAATCCCTAACCGAAAGAACGACCTTATCGTCTACATAACGGGTGGAAATTACTAGTTTTCCTCCTGGTTCCATAGCCTCCAACCCGTTACGAGCCAGATTGCACACCAACTGACGGATTTCATTATCATCCAGATTAAGGATTGGTACTGGCTCCAGCTGCAGCTCTACAGTTTTTTCCGAGCGGTTGGCATCTGCCTGCAATAGGGCATGAATCGCCTTCAGTATGTTATTGAGGTTATGGGGACGCAGGTTGACGGCCTTGTCCTTAGCCAGCAGAAGGAATTCCGAGAGAATGGAGTTGGCCCGGTCCAGCTCCTCAATAATTATGCTGAAGTATTCCTGGAATATGGCACCCTCCGCGGTTTCCTTTATCATTTGCAGGAATCCGCGCACCGAGGTCAAGGGGTTGCGGATCTCATGTCCAATGCTGGCAGCTGTCTCTCCAATAAGATTCATGCGGTCCAATCGGGCCATGTGTTCTTCCAGCAGCCGCTTTTCGGTCATATCCTGAAATACCGTCAGCCAGCAGAGCTCACCATTCATGGTGATGATCTCCGACGACAGGTGTCCGGTTAGAACCTTGCCCGACTTGCTCCGAACTTTTACTTCCATGCCCTGCAAACTTCCGTTGCCGTTAAAAGACCTGCGAAAATCACCACAAAAGTCGCTATTAACCCACAGGCCAAGCTTTGTCGAATTGCTTCCGATAGCCTCGGCTGCTGTATATCCGGTGGTCTCCATCCATCGCCGGTTAACATCGATATATGATCCGTCAGCAACCCGGGAAATCGACATGGTGGCAGGATTCAGATGGAACGCCTTGTAGAATCGTTCTTCTGATAAACGAAGGGCTTCTTCGGCCAGGTGACGATGAGTTACATCGCGCCAGGATACTGCGATGCCATCGCCCATCTTAATGGCCCGCACATCAAAAAAAGAGGAATACCTTTTGTCCTCATAATACACCGATTCCAGGACTAAAGGTTTGCCGGTTTCAACTACCTGGACATAGCTGGCGAAGGTTTCTGAATTGCGATGACCAGGGTAGACATCAAGCAAGGTCCTGCCGATGATATCCTCAGGTTTCCGGTCGAATTTTGAACACGCGTAGCTGTTGAGAAACTCTATGACAAAGTCTCGAATAACATTTGATTCATCCCGCAATGCGGAAAGAATGACAAACGAATCAAGCATGTTGTCTACTGAAGCCTGGAAACGGGACATGCATTGCTGCAATTCGGATTCGAGCTGTTTACTTTTCGAAATATCATGCAGGTGAATCGAAATCTGACCCCGGACCGGGTGACAGTGTATATCATACCAGGTGTTGTTAAGCTCTGCCTCAAAACGCACTGGCAGATTTTTCTGCACCGCTTCTTTAAAATTGATCGCTAACAGTGGATTCAATGGGAAGAAGGGATCACCCAAGGTTACCAACGACATCTCGATGTCAGACAACCCTAATAGGGAAAGGGCAGCCTTGTTCAAGTGCAAGATTTGTCCCTCTAAATCCAAGACCAAAAAAGGGTCTTCCAGGCTGTCGATGGCGGCTGAAAGATCCAGAGGTTCATCAGTTCGATTATTGATGTATTTTGTAGACTTGAATGCAAATTCCATTTGGCGGTCAGACCCTCTGCCCACGCCCAGTCCTCCCAGTTAGAATACTAGTGCCTGTTAGTATTTTGTCACACTTCAGGTGAATATTTTGTTGAAAAGTGTCAAATTGAAACCAACAATTTTCTCCTGGAGTACCGAGATGAGGATTGGCCCCGACAAAATAATCTATTGCGACATATTTTAACCACAATAATTTATCTTTGGGTAGGCTCGTTCTTATTTGAGGTTTTTTCCTCAGCGGTTAGTACCCTTATTGCCTTGTCATGATCCGGCCTGCACCCGTTTCCCCAATCCAAGCGAGACCCGCAATACGGGCATTCCGGATTGTTCAGCTTGCAGAGCTTGGAGGCCGAAAAGCTCTGACCTTCACATTTGGGACAAATAAACTGGTACATAATCATCTCTCCCCATAAGATCTACTGACCTTAATCTGCATCCAAGCATAGTTGTCTAAATATATGCAGACCAAGGTCACGGTTTGACACCCCCTAATAATAAGCCGACCCATGAAAGCCGTCAGACAACCATACATGTAGTGATAAATGCATATTGGTTGATGATATTATTTGAGGTATTATTAATCTTAGAAAAGTGCACCATCTGTATACAGGTTCCAGTAACTGAATCAACGGAAAGAACCCGGCAGGTGGTAAGTTGCGGTCTTGAAGTAGTTACCACCTAGTTTCCTTTATTGACAAAGGAGGTGACACAGTCTTTAACAAGGGGGGCACAGAGGTACAGTTATAATCAAAAGAAGGGGAGGCGTCATGAATGACTGATAGAACGAAGAACCGGCTTGAGGGAGCGCTGCCAAGGCTCTCCGACTATATGAAGCGGGCTGCGGAGAGGGATCCCGGTCACCCGGCATTTATCTACAAGGATAAAGAGCTGTCCTACGGCGAGTTCTCGAAAAAGGCCCAACAATTTGCCAGATTCCTGATGAAGATCGGAGTGCAAAAGGGAGACCGGCTCGGTTATATAATGAATGGTCGCCCTGAGTTCTACATTTTCTATATGGCTTCCGCAATGATAGGTGCTATCATAGTGGGGATGGGCACCCGGTTTACGCCTCATGAGATGAAGTATGTACTGAATAACTCAGAAGCTGACTATGTGCTGACACTGTACGGATTGGGAGAAGTAGCAAACTACCAGGAAAAGCTGGCAGTTGCCTTGGCCGAAAGCCCTTCAGTAAAACAGGTCTGGGTGGTAGGTGGACCGGCTGAGCTTCCTGGTGCGCTGACCTGGGAAGAGATTATGCAGGAAGAGTATTTGGAGTATGAGCA
>JBLNCH010000015.1:0-3356 GCA_050260485.1 Bacillota bacterium
TGTGATCAAGACTTACCACCATGTTGTCGCGCAGGTAGTCAAAACCATACTCGTTGTTGGTACCGTAAGTTATATCAGCCGCATAAGCAGCCTTTCTTTGTTCATAGGTCAGGCCGTGAACGATGAGTCCCACTGAAAGTCCAAGCATCTCATAGATGGGTTTCATCCATTCCGAGTCACGGGTAGCAAGGTAGTCGTTCACGGTAACGATATGAACCCCTCGCCCTTCCAGGGCGTTAAGGTACGTGGGGAGGGTAGCGACCAGGGTCTTACCTTCGCCGGTCTTCATCTCGGCGATCCTCCCCATGTGAAGCACTATACCCCCTAAAAGCTGTACATCAAAATGACGCAAGCCCAGGGTCCTAACCGAAGCTTCCCGGACTACCGCAAAGGCCTCCGGCAGCAGATCGTCCAGGGTCTCACCATCAGCCAGGCGGTTTTTGAACTCCACGGTTTTAGCCCCCAACTCGGCATCAGTCAGGGACTGCATCTCTCTCTCCAGACTATTTATTATATCGATCTTTGGCATGAGCTTCTTTACTTCTCTTTTGTTATAATCAAAAACATTCTTCAGGAATCCTAACACTTTGGGACACCTCTCTCCAAAACGAAGGGAACCATTTAAGGTTCCCTTCACTAACCTGATATATCCTAATCTTACACTTTACCGGTAGTTACTTCAACTAATCGAAGCGCGGCTCGATCAAGCCAAAGTTTCCGTCATGCCGGCGGTAAACCACGTTTACCTCCTCAGTTCCGGAGTTGAAGAAGACAAAGAAGCTGTGTCCGAGCAGGTTCATCTGCATAACTGCCTCTTCAACATCCATGGGTTTAAGAGCAAACCTTTTGGTCCTCACGATCTTGAACTGTTCAACCTGCTCACCGGCCGTTTCCAGCTCACGCACCAGGCTCTTTCTGAAACCAATTCCCCGGTAGCGCCGGTAAAGCTTGGTCTTGTACTTATCAATCTGCTTCTCCAGTTTATCGACCACCAGGTCGATGGAAGAGTACATGTCCTCGGTTTCTTCTTCCCCCCTTAAAATTATACCATTGAGCGGAATGGTCACCTCGACCTTGTGGCTCTCCCCTTCTACAGACAGGGTTACCTGGGCTACCCTGGCATCCTCAATGAACTTCTCCAGTTTGGACAGCCGCTTTTCGACGTAATCCTTGAGGGCTTCGGTAACTTCAATGTTTTTACCTCGAATGTCAAACCTCAAAACGACCACTCCCTTCCCAGTCTGTAATTAGTATATTCTTTTAAGACGTTGGAAAATCCTTTATCCAGAAATAGGTGCTTCCAGGCTTCTTCCCCATTCCTTCCTCGTTTCAGGAGCTAGAAGTTTGGTCTCCGGCGGAATCCCCAGATATCATGCAATGATAAGCAATCATTTTAACCTGAGTAGTTTCTATAGCTCAGTTGGCTGGTATTCGGATTTTGGCGTTGATCGCTATTCCTTAGCCCAGCCCGCGGCCCCGGACACATGCCTTGACCCGCCTGTAATTTATTTGTCGCCGGCGGTAACTATGTGCGGCGGTGACCTATCAAACCTGACCTGGTTATTGAAATTATCGTCTCCAGTCAAAACTCTGTTTCTTTTAATCGCATTCTCTGAAAGTCGAATTCCGTCATTTACAGCATGTGATTAATTGTGAATTCTGTGGATAAAGTTGTTGATAAGGCATTAAATCAAGGTCAAAATTGTGGATAACTTCATGTGACAAAATATTTATTGGTATTATTTGTCACTCAAGTACGGTTTCTGGGTAAAAAACAAAAGCCCGGGAAACCCCGGGCGTCAGTTATTGCGCAAATTAGTCACGATTCTTTACAAAACACGGCTGGCAGTATATGGGTCGGTTCGAAACCGGGCGAAAAGGGACCATTGTAGTCATACCACACTCGGCACAGACGGCTTCATGCATCTCACGCGGACTCTTGCTCTCACCGGACCTGGCCTTGCGCGTGCTCCGGCAGACTTTGCAGCGCTTGGGTTCGTTTGCAAATCCTTTTTCCAAGTAAAACTCCTGTTCTCCTGCGGAAAAAACAAAACTTTCACCGCATTCGCTGCACACCAACACCTTGTCTTCGAACATCCTGTAAAATCCCTCACTCTTTTTAAGATGGCCTACCGACGATCTAGCAGGTAGTCTGGTTGATATTATACCCTTTTCAAGCAATAATTAGCAAAATGCAACGCCAATCAGGGAATTCTGCTTTCCTGCTTCCCGTCTTCTGCCTTAGTGGTCGCATCTAATCCTTTTTTATCCGAGTGCCGTCGCGGTAAGCCTGAAGGGCTTGAAGAGCATTGGTTGGTCGCTGCCGGGGGCGTTGGTAAGCAGCAAGCCGAGAACCGATAAGCCCGATAGTATAATCATCAAGCTCGGTAATATCCTTGAGGATGCGGCTCAATCCTTCATAGGCCTGCACCAGTGACTGGTAGAGTTCGTTATCGATCTTGCCATGGAGGCTCTTAATGGTAAACTCCGGCAGTCCAAACTGGTTCGCCAGGTCGCTTTCGATGAGCCTTGCCCGAGCGGCAGCCAGCTGCAGGTCTTCCACCAACTTGGCCTTCTGTTTGAGGATTAAACCCTCATCAAACCCGGATCCGGCCGGATCCCTGGCCGCTTCCAACTGTTGGTGGGACAGACGTCGCATGTCCAGATACATTCCTTCCTGCTGCTTAAGACTAGTACACAGTTCCCTAATCGAAACTTCCACCGCTACCTCCTGACCCGGTCTATCGATCCCCGGACGTTAACGTGATTCAAACGCTAAATTCTGTCATGAATCTGGATGAATCATGAAAGAAAATCCGTTTATCATAATAAACCGGGCTATGTCTTAACATGGTACCTTATAAAAATTATAACCCCAGAATAGCTCTGAGGTCTTTGATTCATTACTAATTATTACCTGATACCGGTTGACGGATTACGTATAAAGAGCGCTCCTTCACACTGTTCCCTTCCCATTCGGCAATCTCAGGTCTCAACGCGGCACAGGCGGATTATAATCAGCCGGTTACTTTTTCTTGTCCACAAACCAGGCATCATAAATGCTGTTCCCCTGGCCGTATGCGTCGGCGGCCTGGCGGTTCACCCGGGTCTGTTTGATACGAGCTGCCAATTCACCCGATTTCTTTTTCAACAGCCGCAAACAGGCCTCGTCATTCCTGCTGACAGCCTCTATCAACTCCAGCACTTTTTCGTTATGAGCAGAATGATGTGCGGAAGTTACACCATCGGCAATCGTACCGGAAGATCCGGCAGAAGGCGGATCTGACACCGGCGTTAAGTCCAACCGGTCAATCTCATCCATGAGTGACTGTCTCTGGCTGATGAGTTCCAACAAT
>JBLNCH010000016.1:0-7646 GCA_050260485.1 Bacillota bacterium
ACCGGGACTGTAAACCACAAGTCCAAGCGGGTCCTGCGCAACATATACGACCAGATGACCGAGCCCAAGGTGGTGGTGGCTGTAGGTATATGTGCCACTTCGGCCGGGGTGTTTCACCAGAGCTATAACGTTCTGGGCGGGGCTGACCAGGCGGTACCGGTGGATGTTTACATCTCAGGCTGCCCACCGCGTCCGGAGGCGATTATCGATGCCATCATCATGGGGGTGGAGAAGCTGAAGAAGAAGTGGAAGGAGGAGGAAGAGCCGGTTGAAAGAAGTAACCAGGGACCAACTCCTGAACGAAGTACAGCAAATGTGGGATAACCGGTGCCGGTTGGTAACCATAACCTGCATTGATCTTATCGAGACATTTGATCTGATTTACACCTTCGACCATAACCTGGACCTGGCTCACCTGAGAGTAAAAGCGGAGAAGGATAAGCCTTTCCCCAGCATATCCGGTATCTATTACGCTGCTTTTCTGGTGGAGAATGAGATCCAGGATCAATTTGGACTAAGGTTTGAGAACCTTCACCCGGATTACGAGGGTTTTATGCTCTTAAGCCGGGATGCACCAAGGACACCGATGCTGCGAAAAGTTGGTGAAAGGGGTAAGAACGAGGATGCCGTCTAGAACCATTATCCCTTTTGGGCCGCAACACCCGGTCTTCCCGGAACCTCTGCAGCTCAAGCTGACGGTGGAGGATGAGAAGGTGGTGGATGCGGTACCAGGCCTGGGCTACGTCCACCGGGGGCTGGAAAAAGGAGCGGAGCTTAACGATCACGTTAAGAACATATTCCTGGCGGAGCGGGTGTGCGGGATCTGTTCCTTCATGCACTCCTGGGCTTACTGCAGCTGCATCGAGGAACTGCTGGAAATCCAGGTTCCCCCCCGGGCCGAGTACCTGCGGATGATTTTTGCTGAGCTGTCGCGGGTGCACAGTCATTTGCTCTGGCTGGGGCTCTACGCTGACGCCTTCGGCCTGGAGAGCCTGTTTATGCAGTGCTGGCGCATCCGGGAACGGAGCCTGGATATGCAGGAGGCCGGAGGCGGCGGGCGGGTGATTCTCTCTACCTGCACCATCGGCGGTATGCGGCGCAATCTGGACGAAGACATGCGCCGGGCCTTCATCAAGGAGGTAGCGGAGATCAGGCGTGATTTCGAACGGGTGATGCCCGTCTTCCTCAACGACTATTCGATCAAGAAGCGGACGGTGGGGATCGGGATTCTGAGCAAGGAAGACGCCCAGGACTTGGGGGCGGTTGGGCCAACCCTGCGCGCCAGCGGGGTGCGAAGCGATACCCGCATGCTGGGCTACGGTCCCTACAAGGAAGTGGACTTTGAACCGGTGGTGGAAAACGAGGGTGATTGCTACGCCCGGGGAGTAGTCCGGGTAAAGGAGGTCCTGCAGGCTCTGGACCTGGTGACCCAGGCGTTGGAGCGGCTGCCGGAAGGGGAGATAAAAACCAATTTCCGGGGCAAGCTGAATGGCGAGGTGTTTAAACGCATGGAGCAGCCGCGCGGGGAGATGCTCTATTATGTTAAGGCCAGCCGAAACAAGAATCTGGACCGCTTCCGCATCCGTACCCCGACGTTTGCCAACATACCACCCTTGCTCAAAATGCTGCCGGGTTGCGACCTGTCCGATGTCCCGGTTATAACTCTGTCCATCGACCCCTGCATCAGCTGCAACGAACGCTAAACTATTGGAAATATTCGGCGAAGCGGGACTGTCCCCTCGCTTCGGAGGAGGGATTCTGGTGTTTCAGGTAATGCTGCCCACTGTGCTGAAGAACCTGTTTAACCGCCCCGTGACCAGGGAGTATCCGTACACTTACCGGGAACCCTTTAAAAGCGCCCGGGGCCGCCTGGTCCTTGACATGCGGGAGTGCATCATGTGTACCGCCTGCGAAAAACGCTGCCCGGCGGGGGCCATCGAGATTAAACGCAAGGATGGGCTTTATAAATTTGACCCGTACAGCTGCGTGGTATGTGGGGCCTGTGTGGAAGCTTGCCCGGAAAAATGCCTGGAGGTGGATTCAGACTGGCGACGGCCGGTGGGTGAGATGCGAACCGAAGTCTGGCATATCGAACCCCGCCGTAAGAAGGAAGAAAGCGCTTAGTAATCCGAAAGGAAGCTCAGAAAGAGGGGCGCAGGGAGCGTTAGCATTTATGGCCGATGAAATAATGGCGTTAGTGCCCAGGAAATTCAACCTGACCAAACTGCCTGCGTCCCACTTGTACCTTAAATACCGCATAAGGCCGGCATCCGTTAGGCGGGTGTAACCCTTGTGATAAAGGCTTACAAAAAGGTGACAGCATCTGCACATCACGATTACAACTGACAGCGGCTGAACACCCAGCAATACCCTCTTAAAGGGGGTATTTTCTTTTCATACATATTTATGGAAAACACTGTGGAAATCAGCCCCGTCAAGGTTTCGGACCCGGGGGCTGTTTTTTTGTTTAAGGTACTATAATTGTTCAGGCTGGCATGGAAGTTGCATTAACCATTGTTAAATGATTCACAAAACATCACGATACGGAAAGGATGATGGTCTAATGAATACTGCAAAGCGAATCAACTACCGTACCCAAGCAGCTTACGAACTGGCCAAATCGGTGCCCTGCCCCCGGCGGGTTAACGATGTCTATGCCCTGGGAGCCAACCTGCAGTACAGCGTCAGAGCTAAGTACCTGGAGATTGCGGATCTTAACCAAAAGGAAACCCAGGATGCCTGTTTGAAACTGGCGGCCAAACAGATGGACATTAAGAAGGCCATCGAAATAGCGGGCAAACACCAATTGAATCTCCTGATCCAGTACTTCTACGAACACGGCGGACCGGTTATCGAAGATCCAGTATCCGAGCAAATGGTTAAGGAGATCAATCCCTTCTTAAACAGGCTGATGAACAATTTTCTGAACTCGCTGGATGAAGTTACCGAGAGGGTCTTACGGGGAGAGATGACGGTCAGTGAGATGGAGACCGCCATTAACCGGGACATAATCAGCATGTTCAGTGCCCTGGGAAATCTCTTCACCGTCGACGAGATGCGCAATGCCTTCCACGAACTGGTTGAAATCAGAGAATCTTTCGCATGATTGACCGGTTAAACGGGGCCAAACCACATGGTTTGGCCCCCAGACGCGGATACATACGGAGTCAGATTACTTGTTAGGAGGCATAAGATATGTGCAATTGTGGAGAAAGCGTGAGGGATTTCCGCTATGTCGCACTGGAAAAAACCCTGAAAAAATACCGTAATACCACCGGGAAAATAATCCCCGTATTACAGGAGGTTCAGGAGATATTCGGTTACATTCCCGAAGACGCGATCAGAGAGGCCTCGCGGGAACTCAACATCCCCTCCAGCGAAATATACGGGGTGGTAACTTTTTACGGGCAATTTCACCTGCAGGTCAGAGGGAAAAACATCATCCGGGTCTGTACGGGAACTGCCTGTCACGTGCAGGGCGGGGGCAAGGTGCTGGAGGCGATAACCAAGTGTTTGGGGTTAACCAACGGCAAGTCAACTACTGATGATATGATGTTTACGCTTGAACCGGTAGCCTGCCTGGGGGCCTGCGGTATGGCTCCGGTGATGATGGTTAACGAAGATGCCTACGGCAGGCTGACCCCGGAAGAGGTACCCGAAATACTCGCGCGTTATGACGAAAATCGCGATAAAAAGGGTGATGAGAAATGCATAGCTTAAGGGACATGAGAAAGGAATTTCAACGCGCATTTAATGAATCAAAAAACCGGGGCAAGGTGGTAATAGGGTTAGGGACGTGCGGAATTGCGGCCGGCGGGGAAAAGGTATGGGCCGCGGTAAATGAATATATTGAAGACCGGGGTTCTGAAATAGAGTTGATGTCTACCGGGTGTCTGGGTATGTGTTACGCTGAACCGATCATGGAGATACACATGCCCGGCGAGCCGAGGTTTGTTTACGGTAATGTAAAACCCGATATAGCGGTGGAGATTCTGGAGAGGCATCTCCAGCAGGGAAAGCCATCACCCGAGTATATAGTGGGGCAGGACCCCAGGGGCTACCAGTCGGCACCGAATATTGTGGAGCTGGACAAAATTGGCTTCTTTAAACCCCAGGTGAAAACGGTGCTGGGCCGCTGCGGAATCATAGATCCGGAACAGATCGTACACTATATTGCATTTGACGGCTACGAAGCCCTGGAAAAGGTATTGTCCGGAATGAGCCAGACCGAGGTTATCGAGGAGATTAAGAGTTCAGGCCTGAGAGGCCGGGGAGGGGGAGGATTCCCGACCGGGCGTAAATGGGAAGCCGCCTACAACTCCCCGGGTCCCAAAAAGTACGTGGTCTGTAACGCGGATGAGGGTGACCCCGGTGCTTTCATGGACCGCAGTGTCCTGGAAGGTGATCCCCATGCCCTGCTGGAGGGTATGGCCATCTGCGGATACGCGATCGGCGCAGATGAAGGGTATATCTACGTAAGGGCTGAGTATCCCCTGGCTATAAAACGGCTGCGGAAAGCTATTCAGGATGCCGAGGCCATGGGGATTCTGGGAGATAACATCCTGGACAGCGGCTTTAGCTTCAGAATACGGATTGCAGCCGGAGCGGGAGCTTTTGTCTGCGGGGAGGAAACCGCCTTGATGCATTCGATAGAAGGCAAGCGGGGGATGCCTCGGGTACGACCTCCTTACCCTGCTGAATCAGGGCTGTGGGGTAAACCCACAAACATCAATAACGTTGAAACCTATGCCAATATACCCGGCATTATCCGCAAGGGGGCGGACTGGTTTGCCGGCATGGGTACCAAAACCAGCAAAGGCTCCAAGGTATTTGCCCTGACGGGCAAGGTCAAGCGTACCGGCCTGGCAGAGGTCCCAATCGGCATCTCCCTGCGGGATGTGGTGTTCAATGTCGGAGGCGGAATCCAGAATGGCCGGGAATTCAAGGCCGTTCAAATCGGGGGGCCGTCAGGCGGCTGCATTCCCGCCAGTCATCTGGATACCCCGATCGACTATGATTCCCTGGTGAGGCTCGGAGCCATGATGGGCTCCGGGGGACTGGTGGTCATGGATGAAGACACCTGCATGGTCGATGTGGCCCGTTATTTCCTGAAATTCACCCAGGAAGAATCCTGCGGCAAGTGCACGCCCTGCCGCGAAGGAACCATGCGGATGCTGCAGATACTGGAGAGGATTTGCGATGGCAAAGGCAGACCCGAGGACATCGATACCCTGGAGAGCCTGGCCCGGGTAATCAAATCCACCTCCCTCTGCGGTCTGGGGCAGTCGGCACCTAACCCGGTTCTGGCTACCTTACGATATTTCCGGTCCGAGTACGAGGCCCATATCTTTGAAAAGAAATGTCCCGCCGGCATCTGTGTTGAGCTGTTAGACATCAAGATAGATGCGGACAAGTGCAAGGGCTGTACCGTTTGTAAAAATGTATGTCCGGCCGGCGCCATCACCGGGGAGCGCAAAAAGCCTCATGTGATTGACCCGGAAAAATGCATCAAATGTCAGGCCTGCATGATGAAATGCTCGTTTGGCGCTATTACAAAAGGCTGATGCCATAAAACGGAAGGAGTGAAAGCGCGATGACAGAAACTACGGTTACCATCAATGGCATCAAAACCACCGTACCCGGGGGTACTTCTATACTGCAGGCCGCCAACCAAGTCGGGATAAGGATTCCGACCCTCTGCTTCCATCCTGATCAGGAGGTTAAAGCCAATTGCCGCGTCTGCGTGGTGGAAGTGGAAGGGCAGAATAACCTGATGCCCGCCTGTGCCACTGCGGTTAGTGAGGGAATGGTGATTAAGACTGCTACCCGGCGGGTTTTGGAAGCCAGGAGGACTATCCTGGAACTGATACTGGCCCGTCACCCGCAGGATTGCCTGCTTTGTGCGCGCAGTGGGCGCTGTGAGCTCCAGGATCTGGCCGCGGAATATGATGTGCGCTACAACCGGTTTCCCCTGGAAGATAGACAGCTGCCTCTGGATTACTCCAGTCCGGCCATAGTGCGGGATCCAAATAAATGCATACTCTGTGGCCGCTGCATTGAAGTCTGTACCTCGAATCAAACGGTAAACGCCCTGGGGCTGGCCAACCGGGGGTTTGATACCCAGGTGGTTCCATCCATCGGTCAGGACCTGTTCGAAAGTCCCTGTGTCATGTGTGGGCAGTGCATACATGCCTGCCCGGTGGGTGCTATAGCGGGACGCGAGCAGATTGATGAACTGATGGCTGCCATTGCCGACCCGGATAAGGTTGTGGTTACCCAGATAGCACCCGCCGTGCGGTTGGCTCTGGCTGAAGAGTTCGGGGGTGAAAGCGACCAACTGCAGATGGAACAGCTGGTCAAAGGTCTGCAGATACTCGGGTTTGATTA
Source organism: Bacillota bacterium (assembly GCA_050260485.1). GTDB lineage: Bacteria > Bacillota > Syntrophomonadia > Syntrophomonadales > DTU052 > DTU052. Next base: position 6,388 of record JBLNCH010000016.1, read on the forward strand.
TGTCCTGCACACCAACTTTGCCGCCGACCTGACCATCTGGGAAGAGGGGAATGAGCTGCTGGAACGGTTGCAGGATGGAAAGAACCTGCCCATGTTCACCTCGTGCTGTCCGGGATGGGTGCGTTTCGCCGAGGTGTTTTACCCGGGGCTCTTGAACCACCTGTCTACCTGTAAATCACCCCAGCAGATGTTTGGCGCCCTGGTCAAGACCTACTGGGCAGAGAAGATGGGTATAAACCCGGACAAAATCGTATCGGTTTCCATTATGCCGTGTACTGCCAAGAAATATGAAGCGGTACGCCCCGAGATGATCGATAGCCGCTATACAGATGTCGATATGGTTCTTACCACCCGGGAAATAGCACGCTTATTCCGGATGACCGGATTAAACCCCTTGAACCTCGACGGTGCCGGATTTGCTCCCTGGATGGGAGAATATACCGGGGCGGCGGTGCTGTTCGGAGCCAGCGGGGGGGTTATGGAGGCAGCTCTGCGGACGGTCTGCGAAAAGGTGGGAGGAACCCTGGAGAACTTGGATTTCTGTGAGGTGCGGGGCATGCAGGGGGTAAAAGAGGCTGAGGTTAACCTGAATGGAACTACGGTGAAAGTAGCCGTGGCCCATTCCCTGAGCAATGCCCGGGCTTTGATGGAACAGGTGGCAACCGGAAATTCGCCTTATCACTTTATTGAGATTATGGCCTGTCCCGGGGGCTGCATCGGCGGAGGGGGACAGCCCCTGACGCGTACCAATCAACAACGGGCCAACCGTATGAAGGCTATATATGATGAAGATCACCAGAGACCGATTAGGAAAGCGCATGAGAATTGGGAGGTAAAGGTGCTTTATGATGAGTACCTGCAAAGCGTAATGAGCCACAGAACTCATGAGCTGCTGCACACCCAGTACACTATCAAGCGGAAGAACACCTAATTTCAATCCAAACTAAGGACTTATAGCATCATGCATACGCAAAACCTCCGGCCGGGCGTCGAAAAATGGCGAATTTTATACTATAATACTTTAAGAAGATTATTAAAATGACGAGCCAACCGTATTTTGGCGTAGGCAAAAACTTCAAACAGGGAAGAGGTTAAGCGCATGCGTCAGGATTTAATCGAAGTCATCGGGATTAATGAAGACAACTGCACCAACTGCCACCAGTGCATCGCGGTCTGTCCGGTCAAGTTTTGCAGCGATGGCAGTGGTGATGTTGTGAAGTTCAATAAGAACCTGTGTATTGGCTGCGGTCGCTGCATCG
>JBLNCH010000017.1:0-5550 GCA_050260485.1 Bacillota bacterium
CGACATCATAAATGCTGAACGGCCTTCTGAGAAGGGGATCCAGGCTATCTGAGACCCTCACGTTCACAAATTGTCCGGGCAACACCTCCCGGGCAATGCTGGGAGCGATAAACTCAAGTTCATAGTAATAGGGCACAATCTCCCGGTGCCTTATTACCAGGGCCTTCTCAACTGAGGGCATAAATACCTCCAATTTCAGTATTGTTAATCAGGATGCGTACTCCTGAAGAGGGACCAGATTAAACTGGTCCCCGGTCCTAATCTTCCGGATGACCTGCAGGACAACATTCACGGTATCCAGTGAGGTCAGGCAGGGAACCCCATGCTCAACCGCTGCCCGTCGAATCCGAAAACCGTCGCTTTCCGGCCTCCGGCCTTTGGTTAGTGTATTCACCACATACTGGATTTTATCCTGCCTTATCAGGTCAATGATATTAGGGCTTCCTTCATCCAGCTTTCTAACAGTATCGACTTTCAACCCTATTCTTTGCAAGGCCTGTGCCGTTCCGGCGGTCGCTACCAGCTTGAAGCCCAGGTCATGAAATCCCTTTATTATCGGCAGAGCCTCATTCTTGTCCTTGTCCGCAATGGTGGCCAAAATCGTGCCTGAAGCCGGAATATTCATACCCGCTGCCACCAGTGCTTTGTAGAGCGCCCTCTCCAGACTGGGGTCAATCCCCATCACTTCTCCGGTAGATTTCATTTCCGGACCGAGGGTAACATCTACCGTCATAAGCTTGGCGAAAGAAAACACCGGGGCTTTAACTGCATAGTAGCCCGGACAGGGAAACAACCCCCGGCCGTATCCCATATCCTTGATACTTCTCCCCAGGATGGCCTGGGTTGCCAGCTTAACCATGGGAATCCCGGTTACCTTGCTGAGGAAGGGTACAGTGCGGCTGGATCTCGGGTTGACTTCCAAAACATAGACATCCCCTTGGTATTCAACAAATTGAATGTTAATTAATCCTTTAACCCGCAGGGCTACCGCCAGTCTCCTGGTATAATCGATGATCTTATCTTGTGATCCGGGACTAAGGTTGAAGGCGGGATAAACAGCGATGCTGTCTCCGGAGTGTACCCCGGCTCGCTCAATATGCTGCATAATCCCGGGAATAAGTACATCCGTTCCGTCAGAGATCGCATCGACTTCAATCTCCGTGCCCTGAAAATACTTGTCAACTAGAATCGGGTGTTCGTGTGATACCCGCACGGCGTGGGATATGTATTCCTGCAGTTCAGCGGAATCATACACAATCTCCATGGCTCGCCCTCCCAGGACATAGGACGGCCTTACTATCACCGGGTAGTCCAGGGTCTGTGCAACTGTCACAGCCTCTTCGGTCGAAGTTACCGTCCTCCCTGGAGGACGAGGAATGCCCAGCCTCTGCAGCAGGCTGTCAAACCGGTCCCGGTCCTCGGCCTGATCAATATCGTCTACCGAGGTACCCAGGATTTTAACTCCATGGTCGGCCAAGGATCTGGCCAAATTTATGGCTGTCTGCCCGCCGAACTGGACCACAACCCCTTCAGGCTTTTCCTCTCTCACGATATTAAGGATGTCCTCGGTAATCAGCGGTTCAAAATAGAGGCGGTCAGAGGTGTCAAAATCGGTGGAAACCGTTTCCGGGTTGTTGTTGGCGATTATCGCCTTGTAGCCCGCTTCGCGCAGGGCCCAGACACAGTGGACGGAACAGTAGTCGAATTCTATACCCTGCCCTATGCGGATGGGGCCCGCCCCGATGACGATTATCTTCTTGGCCCCCATATCGTTGCCCGCCTCGTTCTCTGTTTCATAGCTGGAGTAATAATAAGGAGTGGCCGCTTCAAACTCGGCGGCACAGGTGTCAACCATTTTGAAAGTGGGATTTATGCCATATCTCATCCGGGTTTTACTTACAACCTCTTCTTCCACACCCCTTATGCTGGCGATATCAAGATCAGAAAAGCCGATCCGCTTGGCTGTTTGCAGCAGTTCCGGGGCGAGTGCTTCAGTCTGCAGGCGCTTGCTGAGATCGACGATGTTTTGTATCTTGTTCAGGAATAAGGGGTCAATACTGGTAACCTCGTTCAGATAGGTGACGCTGAATCCCCTTCTGAGGGCTTCGGCCACAATGAACAGCCTCTCGTCATCGGGGTGGCGTAAACGATTCAGAAGTTCGGAATCTGGCAACTGCTGTATATATGGCAGGTTGAAACCAACTATCCCCAGCTCCAGCGACCGGACCGCTTTCATCATAGCTGACTCCAGGGTGCGATCAATTGCCATCACCTCACCGGTGGCTTTCATCTGAGTTCCCAGACGCCGGTCTCCGGTATTGAATTTGTCAAACGGCCAGCGCGGTATTTTCAGGACCACATAGTCGATGGCCGGCTCAAAGCAGGCCAGGGTTTTGCCGGTTACACTGTTGACTATTTCATCCAGCGTATACCCGATGGCTATTTTGGTGGCCACTTTGGCGATGGGATATCCGGTAGCCTTGGAAGCCAGAGCACTGGAACGGCTTACTCTGGGGTTGACCTCAATTACATAATAGGTTTTGCTGCAAGGATCCAGGGCAAATTGGATGTTGCATCCTCCTTCGATTCCCAAAGCTCTGATAATTCGCAGTGAGGCTGAACGCAGCATCTGAAACTCCTCATCGGATAGGGTCTGAGCGGGCGCGACCACGATACTGTCACCGGTATGTATGCCGACCGGATCGATGTTCTCCATGCTGCAGATGGTGATACAGTTATCGTTCCCATCCCGCATTACCTCAAACTCAATCTCCTTGTAGCCGGTCACGCTCTTTTCAATCAGGAGCTGGCTGATGACACTCATCCGCAGTCCCTTGGAGGCTATCGATATCAGTTCTTCCGCACTGTTGCAGAGGCCTCCACCGGTACCACCCAGGGTGTAAGCCGGGCGGACAATAACCGGGTAGCCAATTCTCCCGGCAAATTTCAGGGCGTCATGAACGCTGTTGACAACTTTACTCTCTGGAACCGCCTGTCCGATCTCCTCCATGGTCCGTTTGAACAACTCCCGGTCCTCAGCCTTCTTGATGGCCGTCAACGGCGTTCCCAGAAGCGGAATACCGGTTTCCTTAAGCACTCCCGCGGAGTCGAGAGCCAAGGCTATGTTTAATCCGATCTGTCCGCCCAGGGTAGCGATTATCCCGTCCGGTCTCTCCTGGTGCAGGATTCTGGTTACAAAGTCGGGAGTCAGGGGTTCAATATAGATTCTATCGGCAATGCTGGTATCGGTCATAATGGTGGCGGGATTGCTGTTGATCAGAACCACTTCGATACCGTCTTCCTTCAGGGCGCGGCAGGCCTGGGTGCCCGCATAGTCAAACTCCGCAGCCTGCCCGATGATGATGGGTCCTGATCCGATAACCATTACTTTATTAAGATGTTTATAAAGCGGCATGTGTTTTACCCCCTTCGTATCCACCACGATCCGGCAGCATATGTGAAAACCGGTTTAACTGCTTATTATTTTGCATGCGAAGCATATCGGCCGCCATGTGCCCGCTTGTGGGTTCCAGACTCGCAAGCCGTCGACTGCCTGCATATTCCGATTTTTATGCTTTCGCACCGAGTTTTCACACATGCTTCGAGAGCATGGCCATGAACTCGTCGAATAGGTAAGCAGAATCCTCCGGTCCAGGTGCCGCTTCCGGGTGGTACTGTACTGAAAAGGCTCGCAGAGCCTGGTTTTCAATCCCTTCCACCGTGTTGTCGTTGAGATTGGAGAAGATTACCCTGGTTCCACTTTCCTCCAAGGAGTCCGCATAAAGCGCGTAACCGTGGTTTTGAGCGGTGATAAAAACCTTATTGGTGCGCAGGTCCTTTACCGGATGATTGGCACCCCGGTGGCCAAATGCGAGCTTGTAGGTATCTCCCCCCAAAGCCAGGCCCAGTATCTGATGACCAAGGCAAATCCCCATGATGGGTAACTGCCCCAGCAACCGTCTTATCTCCATAACCGCATAATTACAGGCTTTGGGGTCACCCGGTCCGTTGGAGAGGATCAGGCCATCAGGTTCCAATTCCATCACCCCATCAGCCGGGGTGTCAGCAGGGACCACATAAACCTCACAGCCACGGGAAACCAGGGAACTGACAATACTGTGTTTGAAACCAAAATCGTAGACTACTACGCGTTTGTTTCCCTCGCCGAACTTCTCAATTGAAGAGCTGGTTACCTGCATGACCAGGTCTGACTCCAGCACATTACTGGCCCGCCTGGCCTCCTCAATCAGAGCGGCCCGGTCCGTTAACTCGCAGGTCAGAACACCACCCATGGTTCCATGTTTACGAAGAACGCGTGTTACCATCCGGGTATCTATTCCCGACAGTCCCATTACCCCCTGCTCACGGAGAAAGGAATCTAGGTCCCATCTTTTCTCGTAGTGCGATGGTGTCGGGCATGATTCCCTCACAATCAAGCCCCGGGCATGGACACTCCGGGATTCAAAATGTCTTGCACTCAGTCCATAGTTGCCGATCAGGGGATAGGTCATGGTTATAATCTGCCCGGCGTAGGAGGGATCGGTGAGGATCTCCTGATACCCGGTCATTGAGGTGTTGAAGACCACCTCTCCGCTTACATGACCCGGTTCACCGATTATCGTCCCCTCAAATATCATCCCGTTTTCTAATACCAGGCAACCTTTTTTCATCGATAACCACCCCGTTTATACTATCTGTCCTTTCCAGGCTACAACCCGGCCCCCAACCAGGGTTCCGCAAGGCCATCCCCGCAAATTCATGCTTTTATAGGGGTTATTCTTTCCTTTGGATAAAAACAGCTGCGGATCTACCAGCCGGCTTTCGTTGGGGTCGATTATAGTTACATCCGCCACCTTACCCGGGGTCAGTGTACCCCGGTCCAGCCCCAGTACTCTCGCCGGCCCCACTGTCCATGCTTTTACAATGGTATTAACATCAAGCCGTCCGCTGCCAACCAGGTAGGTAAAGATCACCGGAACGGCGGTCTCCAGGCCTGATATCCCGAAGGCAGCCAGGTTGAATTCACAGTCCTTGACTTCGATCTCGTGGGGGGCATGATCGGTTGCCAGGCAATCGATTGTACCATCGGCAAGCCCGGTGATTAGGGCTTCCACGTGTTCCTGAGAGCGAAGCGGAGGGTTAACCTTGTAATCCGGGTCGTAAGTGGCCAGCTCTTTATCAGTCAGGGTGAGATGGTGAGGGGTTACCTCACAGGAAACGTTCAATCCCGATTTCTTAGCAGCCCGAACCAGATCCAGACTGCCCCGGGTGCTGATATGAGCAATATGCAGCTTTGAACCTGTCATCCGGCTGAGCATTATATCCCGGACCACCATTACCTCCTCGGCCACCGCCGGGATGCCTTTCAGCCCGAATAGGGTGGAGTAGTACCCTTCATGCATCTGTCCGCCCTCGGAAAGGTTCATGTCCTCACTGTGGGAGATTACCGGGAGGTCAAACATCCGGGCATATTCCAATGCCCGGCGCATAACCTCAGCATTCATGACCGGTTTCCCGTCGTCGGATATCCCCACACAACCGGCATCCACC
>JBLNCH010000018.1:0-4416 GCA_050260485.1 Bacillota bacterium
ATGAGATGGGTTTCGCCCGCGAGGTGGCCAACCGTGTGGTATTTATGGACGCCGGAGTAATCGTGGAGGAAAACGTTCCTGAGGTGATTTTCAACAACCCGGCTAACGAGCGGACCCGAGAATTCTTAAAACGGATTCTTGAAGACTAGGTTAAGGATAAAGCAGAAAGACTCCATTGAATTCGAACGGGATAATGAAATAGAGCTCTCCCATCGCACAATAAAAGGTCCACGTGGGCCTTTTATTGTGCGTAAGTGTTACATCTCCCTTTGCCGTAAAAGACGATAATATCTCCCCATGATCTGTTTCTAAGGCTCATTATTCGACAAATGGAGCAAATGTTGATGAGATGAATAAGATAGCATAAATAAACTGGGGAGGTATAATCTTGGACCGACAGCTATCAACCATGGAGTTTATCCAAAAGTCACTAGGTCTTAACCTTTTCTTTTTACGGATCATGAAGGAGCATTCCCTTATTCTGGAGGCCGGTATTGCCCCGAAGAACGAGCAACTGGTCAAGAGGGCCGGTGAGTTCAGGAACAGCTTCAACAACCTGCTTAATGAGGCCGTAAAACTGGCTAATGGCAATGTGAGCAGCACCGTCCTTGAATCGGAGGAGATCGTTACGGATCGAACCCTTCAGGCGGAAGAAAAAACTGAGGACCTGTCGGGCATAGACATCGATATGGCCCTGACCAAAATGGAGATGATGCTCCGGCCGGGCCAGGAGGATCCTGGTCTTGGAGATGCGGTCCGGCGTCTCAATTCCCAGGCGATTCATCTCACCCGTTCTCTGGTCGAATTCAAAACCGCGGTCCTTAGCGGGGTACTTAACTGCACTATTTTCACCTATGTCCTGCCCACCATGATTGAACACCTGCGGGAGGAGGCCGAAACCTACATTAAATACCTGGAAAAGCTCCAACTCGGATCAGATCCGTATCAGGAAAAGGATATTATGGAGGCTAAAGCCTTCTGGGATCACATCATGGCCGAGCATGCCCAGTTTGTGGCACATCTACTGGATCCTTCCGAAGTGAAGCTTATCCAGCAGGCGGACCGTTTCGCCGAAAGGTTCTTTAGACTGGGCAGAAAAGCCGAGCAGATTCAGGCGAGAGGGAGATTTGACCGCTACATGCGAGCGCTGATTCAGGAAGAAATCAGGGCTACCAGAGATATTCGCGATTTCAAGAGAACCGGTGAAGAACTGATTCTGGCCTGTCAGGTCAGATCCATCATTATTCCGCTGCTTGCCGATCACGTGCTTCGTGAAGCTAACCATTTTCTGGCGATTTTAACTAATCGGTAAAGTGGGTAACCAGAAGGAGGTGCCCAAATCCCCAGGGTATTTTGAACGGGTTGGGATGATTCATCAGGTTATGATAGCTGTAAATCCACTATAGCTGTGTTGAAAAAACGCTGCCCGATTCGATATTACGAAAGGGGCAGCGTTGCAGGTTAACTAGAATTTAGCAGCTAGAGTTGGGTCGCCGGTATTTGTTGTTCCATGTATTCATTCAGGTTCATGGCCTTGCTTACATCAGGTGCTATAAAAGGTTGTCCCAGATCGTAAATCTCGTAGTATGCTTTTTCGGTTATCCGCATAGCTACGGGTCCGGTCACCCCGTTCCCGATGGTTGTCGCGGGGACAACCAGGTTAATCCTCGCATCCAAGTCCATAAACTTGGGCAACAGACTGGTCTGGTCCACCCATACCCGGTAAACCACGTCGGACTGCATATTCTTGAACAGAGCCTGCATCATCTTATTCAACTCCTGCTCGAGGTTCTGTCCGCTTCCCATATCGGTTATGCCCGGCATCTGTCCCATGACGCTCTCGAAGATCTTGCTAAAGCTGTCTGCTCCTAACGTTACATTAATTACCCAGTAGGATTGGCCGTCTTTTTGCCGGTCATCACCAAAGCTCATAATGGCACCGGAATCCTGCATCATCCGCAGTGAAGCTACCGGATCATTGTTGAAATTTTCTATTAATGCTTTCATATCCATTCCGGGGATATCCATTTTAAACCAACCTTCCTGACCCGGCAGAGTCATAAACATGCCCTCTTCGTTTATAAACATTTCAGTCGTAGCCGAGATAGCTGCGTTATGACCTTCAGGTACGGTTGGAGAATCAATGGTGGTCTTCCCGTAAACCGATAACGGTTTTTGCTGCATGGCCAGATCCATACCCATGTTAATTACAGCATCAATCGTCTCTCCCGGCTTGGCGGTGTTGGCCATTTCCATCTTCAGGTTGATTTTCATTTTCGTCTTATATGTATTGTATTGAAGAACAGCTTCGGAGGATTTGAGCAACAGGTCTTCAACGCTCATCCCCTGGCGTTGTTCAGAATACGACACCCGTGCTGTCCGGCTACTCTGATCCCAGCTGACCGTGGCTCCCAAGGCTTCACAAATGAAACGTAAGGGAACCAATACTTCACCGTTAACCAGAGTGGGAGCTTGGGGCATGATTAGCTGTTCGCCATTGAGATCGGCCTTATTATCATTCAGTATGAAATTGAGCACCCGGGAACCTTTCCGGATAGTTATTGCCTGATCGGCAATACTTATTTCCGCCCCCAGAACCCGACCTACCACGTACAAGGGAACCATGGTTGTGCTATTCTCCAGCTGTGGAGAAACAATCGGGGTATAGGAGTTCCCGTTGATGTTAAGGTTTACACCAGCCCAGGCGGGATTGGCGAGGAGCAGCAATAGGAAGACAGTGCATACGGCAATAAGTTTGTAGCGCATTTTCAAAACAACCTCCTTATTATGATTGAGGTTTGCATAATTGCGGGTACACTTTCGAGTACCATTACGTGGGAACACCTGCTATTGGTAGTTACAGGTTTTGTAATCCGTCTGATTCCTCAACTATGCAATCCCTTGATTGATTATAAACCAAATCATGTTAATGCAGAACCTAGTCATGATGGAAAAGTGTGGCAGATAGGGACTCAGGGAACGTGCAGGAATAATGGGTTAAGCTGGCGGAGCAATACGACCGGATATATGATGAGTTTATGAAGCGTTTTGTTGCTCATTGGCCAAACCGATTTGATTCCTCCCGGCCCTCTTCGCTCTATACAGGGCCTCATCGGAACGTCTGATCAGCTCCGTCGGGTCCTGTCCCGGTTTGGGGTACAAAGTAGTTACCCCCAGACTAATTGTGATTACCGGGGCTATAGGTGAGCTTATATGTGGAATAGCAAGATCAATTATCCCTGTTCTCAGTTGTTCAGCAACGATCATCGCACCTATGCTATCCGTCTCAGGAAGGATACAGGCGAATTCCTCACCACCCCACCTGCCAACCAGGTCACCGGGTCTTTTCAGGGTGTTGCACAACCGGTGTGCGACCTTGCATAAACATGCATCACCTTGGAGATGTCCGTAGGTATCGTTATAGTTCTTAAAATAATCTATGTCGGTCATGATAAGTGATAACGGTTGGCCGGAACGCACAGCCCGTCTCCACTCCACCGACATAGTCTCGTCAAAACGCCTCCGGTTGGGAATGCCCGTCAAAACATCTGCCATACCTATTTGTGTCAGACAATCTCGATAATATTTTAATTGTAAGTGGTTTTTCACCCTTGCTTTCAAGATGGATGGGTTGAAAGGCTTGGTAATATAATCAATCGCTCCTAAACTTAGACCGTATTCTTCGTCCTTCTCATTGTCCTTTCCCGTCAAATAGATAACGGGGATATCCCTGGTTTCTTCATTAGCCTTAATCTGTCTGCATACCTCATAACCATCAATATCAGGCATTACGATATCCAGTAGAATCAAGTCGGGAGGAGGGTTTGAGCAGGCTATTCGCAGGGCATCCACTCCGTTTCTGGCGGTTAATACCGAACAGTAGTCCTTAAGAATATCAGCTATAATTTGTATATTGAAGAGGCTGTCGTCAACGATTAACACCCTCTGTTTCGTTTGCTCCATACGGATACCCCTTGTTCCTTATTTCCAGAACCACTATTGTTTGGGAATAAAAAATACTTCGTCTCATGGTTTCCATATTCCTCCTGACAATAAAGGACGTAATCTGTCAACGGTCATCAAAAATGTCGGTCTCTTATGGGAATAACTGAGCGACAGGAATGTTATTCACCTGGTTAACACCTTGACTGTCCTTTTTCTGCTATCATCCTCCTATTGCACCTATTGTTGATTAGGGATGACATTTTCCTCGAAGAGTTGTGACATGACATTATTGATTAACGATGCAATAAAGGACTTTTTGTTGTTAGTCAGTAAAGAGGTAAGGTAAAATAGGTAAATAAGTGGAACAATTATGGATGTAGTATGGGAAAACGACTATTTATTGGTTTTTTCGAGTTACAGTGGTTTGATTAAAATCAAAAATTCTTTTCAATCAAGTCGTTCACCTTTGAA
>JBLNCH010000019.1:0-6786 GCA_050260485.1 Bacillota bacterium
ATGGTTACTTTTCTGGCTTCTTGTTTGCTCATTTCTACTTTCATCCTCCCATTATATTATTTTGGGGGGATGACATTTTCCCTGACGACTTATACCATGACATTATCGCTGACTAACAACATCAGCGTCAGAAAACCTTGACAGACCGCAGGAACTTGTGTAATATATAAACTTGCGAAACGAAATATTGGGGCGTCGCCAAGCGGTAAGGCACGGGACTCTGACTCCCGCATTCGTGGGTTCAAATCCTACCGCCCCAGCCATGATTGAGCGGGTGTACTGAAGAAGTACACCTTATTTCTTTTCTTGAGCTATAGGTGCGCATCCCACCAAATGGTATAATTTAGCATAGATGTTAATCGCTAAAAAGGGAGGGGAGAGATGGACCATGAAAAAAGTTTACCCGGAGATTGTTCCCGGGCGGAAACCGTTCACAAGCCTGGTGATTAAGATCGTACTTTTTATCCTGGGACGGGGATTCCAAAGCATTGCTGCCCGCGATGAAGAGGTAAAGCGGGAGGTTGAGTCATGGGAGGAGTCGTTTTCCGTCCTCTTTGAGGTCCTGCCCAGCGGCCCGTATCTTTATCTGCAGAAACAAAACGGAAAGATTCGCACGTTAGGTTTACGGAGAGGAGAAGCCGATCTCGTAATCAGCTTTAAGACACTAGGGGCGGCGTTCCTAATTTTTACCGGTCAGATGAGCACCCCCCAGGGATACGCTGAGCATCGCATGAGTGTAAAAGGAGATCTAGCCAGGGCCATGTCCCTGATACGGTGTCTCAATCTGGTGGAGTTCTATCTTTTCCCCGGTTTCATTGCCCGGAGGATCCTTAAAAGAGTACCGGCCATGACCCTTCGTAGGTTCGGCCTCCGGCTGCATGTGTACTTTCTGGGGATACCCTTCGGAATATGATGCCTCAGTTTTTCTTTTTCATCTTATCAACCGCCCCCGCCTTTCATTAATAAAACAACTGGCGGGAACCGAGATTTATGCAATCCAAGACTGCTGAACCAAGAACAGCACTGTCGAAGTCTGAATCCAGATTACTGACAATCCCAAAACCTCAAGGCAGACCATTGACAACCTTTAGTGACAACGGCCAAAAACCGGTTGAAATCCAAACCCGTTGATATCGACCCATTTCCATGGAGGTGAGAAGTTTGATTCCGGCTTATTACGAATACTACAATCCCGTGAAGATCCTATCCGGGCGGCAGGCCCTGGAAAACATCCCTTATGAACTGGAGACCCTGGGGTGCCGGCGCCCGATTGTTATTACCGACAAAGGTATCGTGGAAGCGGGCCTGATCAAGACTGTGCTGGATGCCTGGGCCGGATCCAATCTGGTGGTGGGCGCCCTCTTTGATGAAACCCCTCCCGACTCCTCGAATGTGGTGGTTAACCAGGTGGCCGGGATTTACCGGACCAACAACTGCGATTCCATCGTTGCTATTGGCGGGGGATCGGTTCTGGATACCGCCAAGGGGGTGAACATAGTAATAACCGAGGAGACCGATGACCTGATGAAATTCGTGGGTGCAGAACGCCTGAGGAAGCGGATGAGGCCTTTCATCGCCGTTCCCACGACCTCCGGGACTGGTTCGGAGGTAACTATGGTAGCGGTTATTGCCAACCTGGAAAAGAAGTGCAAGATGGCCTTTACTTCGTACATGCTGTTCCCGGATGTGGCCGTCCTGGATCCTCGGATGACCATGACGGTACCACCCCGAATTACAGCCGCCACCGGAATGGATGCCCTGACCCATGCCATCGAGGCCTATTCCTGTCTGCAGAAGAATCCCTTGAGCGACGCCTATGCATTCAAGGCAGTTGATCTGATCAGGCAGCATCTGATTCGGGTGGTTAGAAACGGGAAAGATGAGGAAGCCCGGATGGCGATGGCCAACGCCTCGCTCCTGGCTGGATGCGCCTTTTCCAATTCCATGGTGGGTATAGTTCATTCTATCGGTCATGCCTGCGGCGGGGTTTGCGGAGTTCCTCACGGGGTAGCCATGGCCATATTACTGCCGTGGGGTATGGAGTACAATATGAAGGCCTGTGCCGCTTACTATGCCGATCTGCTGCTGGCCTTGGCCGGTCCCGAGGTTTATGCCAGGACCGCACCGGCAAAGCGGGCGGAAGAATCGGTGACGGCGGTCAGGCAGCTTACTTCAACCCTGAACCAGCTGACCGGTATGCCGGTAACCCTGAAAGACGCCGGTGTCAAGAGAGAACACCTGGAGGAGATCGCCAAAACCGCCCAGGACGATGGTTCCCTGGTATTCAACCGGGAAGAGGCTGACTTAACAGATATACTGGGCATACTGGAGGCCGCTTATTAAGTTAAGTCTGAAAAATGGCAGGATTCGGACCGGGCAACCAGACAACCCCTGGTTGCCCGGTATCAGGTCCGACCCGGGCAAAAGGAACATTCTCCTTTGTTGGTAAGAGACCCCGGATGTTATGATAAAAAGGGATTTTGTCTGTCCAAGGGGTCAATACGCAGTGGGAGAACGTTTATTATATTGGAAAATCATGAACTGGTTGCGGGTAGGCGAGGGATCAGCGGTATCCTCTGCCGGCGGTCTGATAATCCTGGCCGTGCTTATCGGAGTGGTTACCGGATGTGCGGGAGTCATGTTCCGAGTTCTTTTAGCCTTCTTTACCGGGGTGTTTTTTGAGGGTGGAGAGCAGCATCTGTCCTTTCTCGGCAGGTATTATACCATCCTTCTTCCAGCCATCGGGGGAGCTATCGTCGGCCCTCTTGTTTATTTTTACGCCCGCGAGGCCAAGGGGCACGGGGTACCGGAAGTCATGGCTGCCGTGGTTGAGAAAGGCGGAGTTATCAGGCCCCGGTTGATGTGGGTTAAGATGCTGACTGCCTCCATCACCATTGGTTCCGGCGGGTCGGCGGGCCGCGTGGGTCCCATCGTAACCATTGGTTCCAGCATCGGTTCAGCCGTGGGTCAAATCTTCCACCTTTCGGCATCCGATTTACGTACCCTGGTGGCCTGTGGTGCCGCGGGGGGTCTTTCCGCAACTTTTAATGCGCCAATTGGCGGAGTGCTGTTTGCTCAGGAGATTGTACTGGGGCGATACAACACGGGGAATTTTATTCTTATTGTGCTCTCGTCAGTGGCAGCAGCAGTAGTCAGCCGTGTTTATTATGGGAATGTTCCTGCAATTTACGGCCCTCCCTATGAACTCCTGGGACCCCACGAGCTGGGTTTTTATATGGTTCTGGGCATTTTGGCCGGTTTATGGGCGGTGGTTTTTACCAGGGTCCTGTACTGGTTCACCGGGATCTTTGAACAAATAAGAATTCCGGAATACCTCCTTCCAGCAGTGGGTGGACTGATGGTAGGGCTAATAGGATTCAGCTTCCCCCAGATCTTCGGGGTAGGATATGCAACGGTTGAACTGGCTTTGGCCAATCAGATACTCCCCTTAACTCTGGCGCTCCTCCTGGTGCTAAAGCTACTGGCAACATCTATAACCCTCGGATCGGGTGGCTCTGGGGGAGTATTTGCTCCGGGGCTTTTTATGGGAGCAATGCTGGGTGGTCTCTACGGTTATCTCGTTCACTGGCAGTGGCCGACCCTCAGCGCTCCTTCGGGGGCCTATTCCCTGGTAGGAATGGCAGCGGTTTTTGCCTCCATGGCACACGCTCCCGCTACCGCAGTGGTCATGCTTTTTGAGATGACCGGTGATTACCGTATTATCTTGCCATTAATGACGGCCTGTGTAATAGGCACCAAGGTCAGTAGCTGGCTGCTTTCTGACAGCATATATACCTTGAAGCTGTCCCGCCGCGGACTGGATATCAAAAACAAACAGACTCCAGATTATTTGGAGAACTTCATAGTCAAGGACATAATGACATCGAGATTGGAGACCGTTGCCCGGGAGGAATCGATCGTCAGTGTGGCCCGGAGAATGATAAAATCGGGTCATCTCGGCTTTCCGGTTATTAACGCCGATGGTACGCTTTTTGGAATTGTGACCTGGGCAGATATTGCGCAGGCCATAAGAGGCAAACAGGCTTCCGCAGCAGTAGAAACCATCAGCAGCAGGGAAATCATATATACCTGGCCCGGCGAATCACTGAAGGACGCTGCCCATAAGCTGGCGAATAACCGCATCGGCAGGCTGCCGGTGCTTGAATCGGAGTGTGGAGGGCAACTAATTGGCATAATTACTCGCAGTGACATAATAAACCATTATCAGACCGTACCCGGCACCTCTCAGGGGAAAGCCCCGGCAATCTGAGTTTGAAAGGGCTGGGAAGGGATTTTCGACCTGGAGCAGGTTGAGATGGTTCCCAACCTGCTCACCGGCGACTATCACGGGCAGACAGGCGCAGTCGGCTCAATCACCGAACGGTTTCCGTCCGAACATTGGCGACTATGTATGTCGTGTACAAGACACCAATGTCTGTTATCAACGTTAATGCTCTCCGTTTTTCAGCATTCTAAGCTATTATTTGTAGATGGGTTTTACCCGTTCCACAAAATTCGGATTCGCATACTCCGGGTTGGGATAGCTATAGAAACCCTTGCCCGTCTTCATCCCCAATTCCCCGGCATCAACCTTGGCCTGCAGGAACTTAACCGTATCCTGGAGTACAGGATCATCCGGGGTAAGGTTCAAGGACTCTTTGGTTATGTGCAGCACAGTGTCCAGCCCAACAGAGTCCATAATTCCGAAAGGCCCGATCTGGGTGTTCATGATCGCCATCCAGGCACGATCGATGTCTTCGATGGTGGCAACATCATAGACCGCCAGTTTTTTGGCTGCTGAAAGAAGGGCCGTGAGCATTTCATTGTAAACGTAATGAGCCCATTCTTTCTTGATGTAGATAGGCTGTTGCTGGATGCGGCGAGAGAAATCGATAATCAACTGCGTTATTTCCGGATCAGTTCCCTCATGAGGCATTACATCGACCACGTTAGCCGTGTAGACCGGGAGGTGGAAGTGCCAGGCCAGAAACCGTGAGGGGCGTCCACTGGCTGCGGCAAACTGAGAAGCCAGCAGGGTTGATGTATTGGTGGTAAGAATTGCATCGGCCGGCAGGTACTCGTCAAACTGTCTCCATACCTTCTGCTTCAGAGCCACATTTTCCGGTACCGATTCGCTGACCAGGTGGACACCTTTACAGGCCTCGGCAATATCGGTGGTTCCCCTGATGCGTCCTATTGCCTCCTTAGCCTGTTCTTCCGTAATATAACCCTGTCGAGCCAGGCGGGCCGCAATTTTCGAGATATGCGCAAGAGCTCCTTCCAGGATCTTCTCGTCAATGTCGTACATTGTTACATCACAATCGAACAGGGCATGCTGCAAACCGATATGTTTGCCCATAGTACCGGAACCGATGATTAGTACATTTTTGATATCCTTCGCTTGCATATAATACCTCCATTTAATTAATCCATGTAACTTAATGATAGCTTGCTTGCTTTGTTTTACACAACTTGATTTGTGAAAAACAGAACTATAACCTGACTGGGGTGTCAAACGGCTGCTTGCTGCCAAAGCCACTTGTATATTCTTCTCCTATCGGACAATATTAAAGAAAGCAGCAATGCCAGATGATTATAGGCACGTATTTATAAACAGGCTGGTAATCCATATCTGCGAATCGGCCTAACATGTTATGGGGGTGAAGAGGATGATAACCGCGGCTTTGATAACCCCAATTGACTGGGCGGTTGCTTTCAGGGATGCGGCTTTATGGATGATAATACTGGTTTTCCTGTTTCTCGTTGCGGTTGTATATGCGATTATAAACATTCGGCGATTCAGCCCGATTCACGGCAGTGACGAATTCCAAACATCCAGAGCGATTGTGACCCAGGACCTTAACCCGGAGGGCCTGGTCATGGTTCAGGGGGAGATATGGCGGGCCAGTTCTCCAGGGGGAGAGGTTATTCCCAGGGGGCAGAGAGTTAAAGTGGTAGGCCGGGAAGGGATGTATCTTGTGGTTGAGCCACTGTCAAACCGGAACTTGGACAAGATGGGAGGAAAGGAAAATGATTTCTGACATTCTTAACTGGGGAGCACTAATCGTTGTGGTGGTTGGCATTCTCTCCGCCGCGATCAAGATTATCCCCGAGTACGAGCGGGCGGTGCTCTTTCGCCTGGGAAGGTTGATCAGTGTCCGCGGACCGGGATTGATCCTCATCATACCGATAGTTGACCGGATTGTCCGGGTCTCCCTGCGGATCATCGTATTCGATGTTCCGCCCCAGGAGGTCATCACCCGGGATAACGTGACCTGTAAGGTGAATGCGGTCCTCTATTACCGCGTCATCTCTGCAGACAAGGCAGTGGTTAATGTCGAGCAATACCACGAGGCTACCAATCAGTTGGCTCAGACCACCCTGAGAAGTGTGGTGGGAACTGCCGACCTTGATGAGCTGCTGTCCCAGAGAGAGAAGCTGAATCATACTATTCAGGAAATTGTCGACGAGGCGACCGATCCCTGGGGTATTAAGGTGACCGCGGTGGAGATCAAGGACGTGGTACTACCGAACGAGATGCAGCGGGCAATTGCCCGGCAGGCTGAAGCGGAGCGCAACCGGAGGGCAGCGGTCATTCAGGCTGAGGGTGAGCGCCAGGCTGCGGAGCAGCTGGCGCAGGCTTCAGAAATCCTGAGTTCCAGCGAGGGTGGACTTACCCTCAGAATGCTCCGCTCATTGACGGATATTGCTAATTCGGAGAATACAACCGTACTGTTTCCCTTGCCCTTGGAACTCAGAAAGATTCTGCCGGAACCCGATCTCTTC
>JBLNCH010000020.1:0-3929 GCA_050260485.1 Bacillota bacterium
AGGTTGGGAAATATTCTGAGCTACGGTTTCACTCATACCACAGCCCTCTTGATAGAAGATGTCCATATCCAGAAGTTTGTCGATGAGATCCTGCGGACAGGGGGCACCGCCGCAACCTACGAAGACGAACTTCTTGCCCAGGTCCATCTGCTTGGCCCGGGGGTGGTTCACTATGGCATTAAGCATGGTAGGTACTGCAGCAAAATAACTGATATCATCAAATTTTTCTATGGTGTCCATGACTTCCTCGATCTCAAAGCGGGGCAGGATAATCTGGGTAGCCGCATTCTTGATCGACCAGCACATCTGGCAGACTTCACCATAGATATGATAGTAAGGAAGTACACAGAATGATTTACGCCGTTCCACGGGTATTGGATTTATAACTGATGATCCCCAGTACATATTCTCGTAGATGCCGGCCACGATGTTTGCATGGGTCAAGGTAGCACCCTTCGGTGCTCCGGTGGTGCCTCCGGTAAACTGGATTACACACGGGTCTTCCGGCTTGATCATTGGACGCGGGCGACTATGGCTGGTGGTGGCATCCAGGAGTTCTCCAAAGTGATGCCACCCTTTATGCTTAATACCCAGGCTTTCCGCAGTAGCCTGTCCTTGACCCGGGATATAATCGGCCATGCGGGTAATTATCATATGTGGTATACTTACCCGTTTAAGCAATGCTTCCATGTTGCCAATAACACCGTCAAAGGTGATCATAGCCGTCAGCTGGGTGGTTTTGGCCATGAACTCCAGTTCTTCCACCGTGTACATAGGGTTCATATTAACGACTATTCCACCCATAGTCAGTATGGACCAGAAAGATATTACGAACTGCGGGCAGTTGGGAAGCAGGAGACCAATGCGATCACCTTGCTTAATGCCTAACCCCAGCATAGCATTGGCAAATCGGTTAACGGTCCGGAACAGCTCCCAGAAGGTGCAGGTCCAGCCATAGAACCATATGGCATCTTTATCGGGCCAACTGCTGGCAGTGTTCCTTAAGACATCACCGGCGGGGAAAGTCGGAATGCGTGCAATATAAGGGACTTCGGGATCATATTCTTTGAGCCAAGGCCTTTCTTTTAAAAGCCTTTCATGGTCATACTCCAGTGTCATCACAAGACCTCCATTCTCTGCTATGTTTAAATAAAAATGATGTGCTGCCTATTGGCACATTTAAGTCTTAAGTTTTACTGGTATAAGAGATTGGAGTATATCTTGGTGCGAACTGAACCTCATACATTGCTTTTATGCTAATGCTTCGTTGGATACTGCAAAAACAACAATAATAAGTGCATGTTTTGCTTGTTGCGTTAACCTCTTTGACCTGTTATTAAATTGATCTGGTATCCCCCCTCTCTGTTTAATACTGGTTATGAGGTTTGTCGGACGGGTCAAAGACTCCTCAAAAACGCTACAAGCCTCTGAACTAACAATTCGACATCGTATTTTTGATACCTGCAAATCTTCTTATAAAATAATTAATATTTGAACAAATAACGCGATTGCCATAATGCGCAATCGGCGGATATTTTTAATAATTGGCACAGGAACTAACAAGAAAATATGCTAACAAAGTTCTGGGGCCGCGGGTTAGAGGGGGATATAAAAGGAAAAGCAATAAAAAAATGTGAACGGGAAATGCAGGTAGATACGGAGACAGGCTCGCAGTCTGCCTGTCACCGTATCTTGCCCTCGTCTCATAAAGCCGTAAAGTAAAAAAGAATGTTTAATACCGCAGTTATGGCTGAGTGATAAACTCCTCGATCATCTGATTGACTTCATCCGGTTTCTCATGCTGGATCCAGTGGGTACAGTCAAATTTGACCAAGCGGGCCTGGTCACAGTATTCCAAGCTCTGATCGGCCTGCTCCGGGATAATGGCGACATCATCCAGACCCCACAAAATCAGCAAAGGCATGGTGATACGGAAACTCGCCGGGGGCTCATTACGGCATTGGAGGGAAGCGCGGTACCAGTTGACCATGGAGGAAAAGGCTCCCGGCTGGGCGAAGGCCTTACGGTATTCCTCAAGTTCTTCAGGCTTGAAAGTGCCCGGTCTGCTGGTACTGGCCAGCACACTGACCGGCCACTCGAAGTTGTTGGCTGAAGCAAGCTTTTCGGGTGCATTGGGGAGTTGGAAGAAAAATATATACCAGCTCCGCTGCATCTGCCTGGGATTGGTTAACATGTTGCGGTTCATAACCTTGGGGTGAGGGACATTCATTATCACCAGGCGCTTAATCCGTTCCGGGTATTTCAGGGCAGTCCACCAGGATACCGAGGCACCCCAGTCATGGCCTACTAAATAGATCTGCTCTCTACCGTAAAAGTCAAGCAGTCCTATCACGTCCTTAGCCAGTTCGTCGGTTTTATAAGCGGCTATCCCTTCCGGCTTGTCGCTTAAGTTGTATCCCCGCTGATCCGGAACCACTACCAGGTAACCTCTGTCGGCAAAATACCCGATCTGTTTGCGCCAGGCAAACCAGAATTCCGGGAAGCCATGCAGGAACATGATCATAGGCCCTTCTGCCGGACCGGCTTCCATAACATGGAGCTTAACTCCGTTGGTCTCTATAAACCTTTCGCGTAACTCCGCCATAACATCTCCTCCATTCAGAAGTTGCTTTCTAAATCGTTATTTGGCGCCGGATACCAGTTCCCGAAAGCTTACCCGGTCATTTGCATAAAGCACGGCTCTGTCCACTGCTTTTTCCCGTAACTCGTGAACTTTAATATAATCCGGATTATTGGCCATCTCCAAGAATTTGGCTCGTGACGGGTATTGTACTAACATCATCAGATCCCAGGTCTCAGTGCCGTTCAGGAGTTCATTTGGTTTTCCCAGGAATATCATCTTACCGCCAACACCTTCGACGTACTTATTGGATTCCTGCATATACTTGAGATAGGTTTCAAAGCCACCATCCGGCTTGAACTTCAGCAGGTTAAGCATGACAACGGGTCCATCGCTGGGATTATTCTTCAAGGCCTTGAATTGATCAGCATTACTGTGAATCACTGTCTAACCTCCTCTTACTAATTGTAGGCAATTCCATGTTAACACAAGCAGAAAACACCAGCAATTTTATCAACTGGATAAGAAGTTTGGAATTGCCCGGGACAAAGCGATGCTCGAATAATTAAGGACTATCTCGTAAAACAACGTACCGGCGCACAGCTCTGAGCCGGCGTTCCCTTAGTGTTAAAAAAAAGCGGACTTTTTTGGAAAAAGCCCGCCTGTTCCTTAATATATTTTATTTATGATTCCGCTGAGATGGCCTTACATAAGCATGCTCTGAGCGTTTCCAGCCTGGTTCCTGGCGTTGGAGTTACCGATTAGCGGCTGGCCGCTGATGGCCTGCGGGTTGTTCTGTAGTTGACTCTCTGCAAAAGCAATCATCTTGCGGACCATGTTTCCTCCAACTGCTCCACAGTCCCGGGATGAGACATGACCCCAGTAATCGCCCTGGATCTCCTGGCCAACCCCAAGCTCTGATGCGATTTCATACTTAAAATTGTATAGAGCCTGTGCTGCCTGTGGAACAAGCACCCGGTTTCGCTTCTGGCCTCGACCCATTTAAAAATCACCTCCTTTTAAGTTGTGTGAGTAGTATGTCTCCGCTAAAGAATTGTATACTGACACTAATTATCCGGCGACCAAGTTTGTGTTGGGTTATGTAAAATTTGTTAAAAAATTTTTTAATCAGGTTTGGTTTAACCAAAACCCGATGGCAGCTTCTCAACTATCGATCACCCGTTTAATTGACAGGATTAGTGAAGACCTTATCGAATTTACATAAATAAAATAGGGAATGTTTACGGCGATGCGAGGCTTCAACAAAATAAGTTTTATTGAGGTGCTGTGATGGAAAATCATATTATGGACCTTCCAGCCGTAGAGAGCGGGCAGAAAAAAAACGAAA
>JBLNCH010000021.1:0-4497 GCA_050260485.1 Bacillota bacterium
CCTCTGTCTCCAGCAGGGCTTTGAACCGGTTGTATTTTATGCAAAAGTCTTTCAGGCTGTAGGACAGCCGAATAGTTACAGGTTTTCTTTCAGACATCGTATGACCTCCTTTATGCCCCGGCCTCTTGAGCCCAGGCTGTTTTTTCGCTGCCTACATTGACCGAGAACCTTGAGGCTCGCGAACCGGTCAAGCCCAATGACAACATGATCGAGAACCTCAATCCCTAGAATCTTCCCTGCCTCAATGATTCTCCTGGTAATATTGATGTCTTCCGTGCTGGGCGTTGGGTCTCCGCTCGGGTGATTGTGAACCAGGATTATTGCGGCAGAAGACGTGAGAATGGCAGCCTTAAAAACTTCTCTGGGATGTACCAGGGAGCTATGCAGCCCACCGATACTAACCGTTTGAATCGCATTGATATTATTTTTGCAGCTCAGGTGCAAGACAATGAAATGTTCCCGATCCAGGTTCTCAATGTCGATGTGGTCTCGCATGATCCGCGCTACGTCATCCGGAGAAGCAATTTTCTCCGCGTACCACGGTCCGGACTCGCGTACGAGCCTGGTCGAAACCCAGCAGTAGGAACCTTTTGTCTTTATGAAATCTCCACCACTAAACAAGTTCCGTTGCATATTTGCGGAGGTAGGCCTCAACCCACCCCTATTCCCTCCTTTCAAAAACAGGAGTGGGCGAAGGCCCAAATAATAAACAACTCATTGGAGTTTGAGTTGTTTGTTCTTGATCCCCGTTAAAGCTACTTTTGCGGCTATTCAATCCGATCAGTCCAGGAGGCGTCATCTTTTTTGACCTCTGGATCCGAGAATAAGAGACTAACCGTTAAGTGGCATCACGCCGATTAATGAATACCTCCTTTCTGCGGCACGAAGGCCGCTTCCCCCTCAATTCCGTTTGAGTATCAGCCGGATGCCGGCATAAAAAAAGACCCAGATAGAGGGGGCTACCTGGGCCATATTCAAACGGAAGAGGGCATCTGGGGGAAGAGGGCATCTGGGGAAAGATACCCTCAAGAAACTACAAAGGGGGATATTATTCTAAATACCCCCCTGATAACCAGCTGTTTCTAGATAATGAACCATGATCAGGTTAATTTGCTGTTGTCCGTTCCCTTGAAAGCTAGCTTCCTTTGAAATATAGTCTAGGCTTGCAAACCTTGTTTGCAGTGGTCGTCCCACCCATCAGGAAATTCAGTTTTCTGGTCAAACTGTTACCTGTTTGTTATCATTAGGGTCATTTAATTTGTGTGGGCAAAAATCCCGAGCATTTTCTTGATCAATAACTGAATACCAGTCTAAAGACATCGCTGCACATTACATCACGTCTTTGTATAATGCCATTAGAATAATCGATATTTCACTCAACCTGAGGCGTTTGATCCGAAAAGTACTTGCGTTTAAAGTATAACGAGAGATTTACCAATGCTAGCAGCACCGGCACCTCCACCAGAGGCCCGATCACGGTAGCAAATGCTTGGGCGGAATGAACCCCAAACACAGCCACTGCCACAGCTATAGCCAGTTCAAAGTCGTTGCTGGAAGCCGTAAATGATATCGTGGTTAGCCGTGGGTAGTCGGCACCCAGCCACTTGCCAATGAAAAAAGTTATAAGCCACATAAAGGCAAAGTATATGGTCAGAGGAATTACCACCCTCACCACATCCAGCGGCAGGCTTACGATAACATTGCCCTTCAGGCTAAACATAACCAGAATGGTGAACAAGAGAGCAATCAGAGTCAACTTGCTGATACGGGGAATGAAGTTGGCTTCGTACCAGTCCCGACCCCGGGATCTGACCATGATAGTCCGGGTTACTATCGCAGCGATGAACGGTATCCCCAGATATACGAAGACGCTCTTGGCTATTTCCAGCATGGAGACATCAACCACCACACTGGTTAAACCCAGCCATCGGGGGATAACAGTTAGGAAGATGTAAGCGTAGATCGAATAGGTCAGAACCTGGAATACGGCGTTGAATGCCACCAAGCCCGCCGCATATTCCGGGCTGCCCTCCGCCAAGTCATTCCAAACCAGAACCATGGCTATGCAACGCGCCAGGCCGACCAGAATCACACCAGCCATTAGCTCCGGTTTGTCCGGCAGCAAAACCACGGCCAGCGCAAACATAACAACCGGGCCAACTATCCAGTTTTGAATAAGTGAAAGTGCCAGCATCTTCAAATCTTTAAAAACGGTCGGGAGTTCCTCATAACGCACCTTGGCTAAAGGTGGATACATCATCAGAATCAGGCCGATAGCAATCGGAATATTGGTGGTCCCAACCTGGAACTTGCTCCAAAAAGCCGATATTTGAGGATAGATATATCCAGCACCCACTCCAATGACCATGGCCAGTATAATCCACAGAGTCAAATAACGATCTATAAAGGAAAGCCTTTTAGTCACCGATTCCCCCATTAATCTAAGCGCCTCCAAAATTTATTTTTATTGCCGATCTTAGCCCACCTTATTTTTAAAATTGAATCTAAACTTATTGTTGTAAACCCGGTTCCGCTATTTGCTGTTTATTATCTCTTCAATAACCAATTTAATCTGTTCCTGATCAATAGCTCCGGCAAAGCGCGGCTGCCCGTTTACCGCCACAATTGGGAAGCTGTATCCCATACGAATGACTTGGGATATCAGGGGATACTCACTCAGTTTGGTCTGCCTGGTGTCAATGTACTTGACGGTTATTCGGTCTCCATAAATAGCCTTCAAGTCACGAGCCAGCGTTCCAGTCGATTCTTCCACAGTTGGTCCACAACTGTTGTCGGGACCACAGCCCGACGAAGAACAGCCTCACCCACCTGCGGGAGTTATCCCGTCAAACACTTCCAATAATATTTTGTCCTCCATATCCAATACACGCCTTTCTTTATAGTTCTTCGGTTATGAGCCGTTTAAGCTCTTCTCGTTTCGGGACTCTGCCGCTTACTTTGACCTTCTCATTGATAACCAGCGCCGGAGTTGACATTACCCCATAGGCAGCAATTTTTTTGATGTCTTGAACTTTTTGAATGTCAGCGGCGATATTAAGCTCGGCCACCGCATTAAATACTTCTTTCTCCAAATTCCTGCAGTTGGCGCAGCCTGGTCCCAATACCTTGATTTCCATAAAGTTACCCCCTTCGTGCTAAGGTTTGAACACTATGCTATGATCACCTTACAAGTGTGCTGGTCACCTTCTCTGACTCCGGCAGCAAGGATTCTTTGCATGTTTTAACCGCTTCATTTGAATCCAGAGTGGCCAATCGCACCTTTTCCTCGGTCAGATCGGCGATGTCATCCAGACTGGATTCCATGAAACCTTTAAAAAGAGCCAATTCTCCGCTTTTCACCGCATCATCCAGGCTAAAAAACGACCGTTGCCGGTCTTTGCGTTCACGCACTATCCCTGCAACTCTCAGAACCTTTAAATGCTGGGAGACACGCGGTTGGCTGATATTCAGAACTGCTTCCAATTCGCAGACGCAAAGTTCTTGAACTGAGAGCAGCTTTACGATTTTTAATCTGGTGGGTTCCCCCAGGGCCTTAAATGTGGTCGCCATTCGTTCTAACATATTATTCACCTCCCTTAAAGTCCCCAACAAAAATAGCAGTTATTTAATAAGTATATGCTTATATTATTATTCTCACTCTGTGATTAGCAAGTCAGAATGCAGCAAACGGCATAAAATATCTGCAGCACCCGGGATGGTATTATTTTTTTCAGAGTTTAGCTAGATTAATAAATACCCGAAAATATTAAATGTATAGCCGATAATAACTATTCCCAGGACGACGACTCCTATAAAAACGGCCAGCAGCTTCTTCTTAACTACAGTATTCAGCATAATAATAGATGGAAGCGAAAGCGCCGTGACCGCCATCATGAAAGCGAGTGCAGTTCCCAGCCCAACTCCTTTTAATACCAATGCTTCGGCAATAGGTAGGGTTCCAAAAATATCAGCATACATGGGGACACCGACCAAGGTTGCCAATATAATCGCATACCACTTATCCTGACCCAACACTGCAGAAATCACGGTCTCCGGTATCCAATTGTGGATGGCCGCACCTATACCTACCCCGATCAGAATATACATCCACACCCTTTTGACAATCTCCAGGACTTGATCTCTGGCGAACCCCAATCTTTCAGCGGTAGTCAATTCCGCTTGTTCCAGTTCAGTTACTACGTTGCCAAAAACAAACGATTCCACATACTGTTCCAAATTGGCTTTGCTTATGATCGTCCCGCCAATAACCGCCAGCACAAGTCCCACAAGTACATATGCAATAGCAATTTTCCAATTGAATATACTTGCAAGGAGTATGATAGAGGCCAAGTCTACCAGAGGAGAGGATATCAGAAAAGAGAAAGTCACCCCTATTGGCAGTCCCGCACTAGTAAATCCAATAAACAATGGTATGGATGAACACGAACAAAAAGGCGTCACCGTACCTAGCAAGGCACTGATTATATTAGCGGTGAT
>JBLNCH010000022.1:0-4007 GCA_050260485.1 Bacillota bacterium
TTAACCATTGAAAATGTTGAGCCTTATTACCTCTTAGTGGTTGAGAGAAGAAACAACCTGGATGAACTGGAGGTATGGGTGGAGGTTTCCGAAAAGGCCTTCAGCGATGAGGTCAGGAAGCTTGAACAGCTTGGAAGAGTTATCACCAAAGAATTGGAAAGCAGCCTGGGGGTAGCAGTCAAGGTAAAACTGGTTGAACCCAAGTCCCTGCAGCGGAGTGAAGGCAAGGCCAAGAGGGTTGAAGACCGGCGCCAATTCTAAGGTATAATTAATAATACAAAAAATAAATCAAGGGGTCAGACCCCTTGATGCAAAATTTATGAAAAAGGAGGGAGCAGTTATGGTTAAGCAGATTTCCATTTTCCTGGAGAACAAGGCTGGAAGGTTGGCAAGTGTAACCAAGGTCCTGGGGGAGCAAAGGATTAATATCAGGGCACTTTCCATTGCGGATACCTCCGATTTTGGCATCCTGAGGCTGATTGTTAACGAGCCGGAAAAGGCATACAGCGTTCTGAAACGGGCAGGGTTTACGGTAAGCGAGACCGAGGTTATTGCGGTCGAGGTGCCTGATACCCCGGGGGGACTGGCCCGGGTTCTAGATGTGATGGGAGAAGCATCTATTAATATTGAGTACTTATATGCGTTTATCGGCAAGGCCACTGAGGATGCACTGGTTATTTTCAAGGTTGAGGATCCTGACCGGGCAATTCAGGTCTTTCAAGCCCACGGGATCAGTGTGTTGGACAGCAGTGAGGTATATAAGCTCTAGCCATAACCCCTCTAATGATATGATTTGACTCCTGCCGTAACTGAGTGTTCGGGGCTTTGGTATATGGGCCCAACTAATACGTTCTTGGTAAAACTTCGGAATGTGCGGTGCGTGGAATGTATGACTGTGTCGGAAACATACATATTCATACCCGGTATTCGGATGGCTCGGGGAGTATACCGGAGATAGCTCATTCCGCGGAGAAAGCTGGCCTTGACTTTATTATAATTACTGATCACCATCACCTGCGGGGAAAGGCCGAAGAGGGCTACTACGGAAGAGTCCTGGTTATGGTTGGGAGTGAGTTCAACACTGATCGGAATCACTATTTGGGTATCGATATCGATCAAGAGGTTCCCGGCAGTGATGAGAACCCTCAACAGGTGATTGATGGTGTGCACCATCAGGGGGGGATTGGGTTCCTGGCCCACCCCTTTGAAATCGGTTCCCCGGTTTATGAAAACGGAAAGACCTATCCCTGGACAGACTGGTCGGTTACAGGTTTCACCGGGATAGATATCTGGAGCTATCTATCCCAGTGGAGGGATGGAATACCTGGAGTCCCGAAAGGGATTTACCTGTATTTTAATCCCCATCAGGCCTTCAAACGGGGACCGCATCAGGCATCCCTTGAGAAATGGGACGAATTATTACAGGAGAGAATGGTAGTGGGCATCGGCTGTTCCGATGCCCACGCTATCAAAATCAAACTGGGTCCCTGGAAACCCATTATCTCCGACTATTATACATGTTTTCGCTGCATAAATACCCACCTCATATTAAAGGAACCCCTGTCCGGTAACTTCAAGACGGATAAAGAGGCGATCGTAGAGACTTTACGGGCCGGTAGGTGTTTTGTGGGTTACGACTTTTTCAAGAATAGCAGGGGATTCTGCTTTGTGGCCGATACAGGCGGGCGGATCAAACATATGGGCGAAAGGGCACCGGCCCGGGGAACCGTGCTCAAGGTTGATACACCTGCCAAGGCCAAAGTGGTATTGATCAAAAACGGGAAACCTTACCTGCGAAGTGAAGGCAAGAGGCACCGCTTTTTCCAGCTACGACCCGGTGTTTATCGAATAGAGGCTCAACACCGGCATGGTCTGGGTTACCGGGCCTGGATCTACTCAAATCCAATTTATCTGGATTGACGAGGCTGCTTGCCACAAATGGGTCCGTGGCAGATGCCTCACCTGGTCTTCCCACTATTATTGACAGAGCTCCTGCCGATTTCCTCTCCCCCGAATCCAACCGTTAAATCCGCATTCAGTCCCCTCGAGGTGTCCTTCACCAGGCATTGTGTTCCGGAATTCGCCCAACCGAAGGATGTGCCGCCTGATTTTTCCGTAGCACTCAGAGGGCGGCAGAAGCCGCCGGGATGGGTTTTACCTGTTGTGAATCCCCAAATGTCGTATAATGCATG
This sequence comes from Bacillota bacterium, assembly GCA_050260485.1. Lineage (GTDB taxonomy): Bacteria > Bacillota > Syntrophomonadia > Syntrophomonadales > DTU052 > DTU052. The sequence continues at coordinate 2,193 of JBLNCH010000022.1, forward strand.
AATATGGCGAAAGAAAAATTATAAAAAAACAAGATTCTTTTATTCACAAAAGCAGGAACTCGGAAACAAGAAGTAGAATAAGGTGGAGTAAAGTGGAGAAAAGTGGAGCATAATCCCTATAAACTCTTTAAAAAGGCGAACATATGTTCTTAGGAGAGTACCAACACAGTCTTGATAATAAAGGCAGATTGACGGTTCCGGCCCGTTTCCGTGAGGAATTGGGGGAAACCTTCATCGTTACCAAGGGCCTGGACAACTGTCTCTTTGTCTACCCATTGTCAGAATGGAAAACGGTTGAGCAAAACCTCAAAGGCCTCCCGTTCACCCGGGGTGATGTGCGGGCCTTTGTACGCTTTTTCTTTTCCGGGGCTTGTGAGTGTGAGACCGACAAACAAGGCCGTATCCTGCTGCCGGCCGGCTTGCGGGAGTACGCGAACATTGATAAGGATGTTGTGATTATCGGCGTAGGCAACAGGGTTGAAGTTTGGTCCCAGCAGTATTGGGAAGAATATGCCGAAAAGGCTGGGGCTTCTTACGAAGAGATCTCAGAAAAACTGGTGGAACTTGGAATATAGGGGGCAAATGATTGCACGTTCCTGTTTTGTTTGATGAGACTCTGGAGTTCTTGATTACTGACCCCCAGGGGGTTTATATTGACTGCACCGTTGGCGGTGGTGGACATTTCCAGGGTATTTTAGAAAGAACTGGTGACCGGGCAATCCTGATAGGAATCGACCAGGACGCTGATGCACTGGAAAGGGCCAGGTCACGGGTGGGGACAGAGGCCAATAGAATTCTGGTTAAAGGAAATTTCCGAAATCTGCGTACTATCCTGGAGGGCATCTCCATCAAATCTGCCGACGGGATCCTGATCGATTTGGGAGTATCATCCTATCAACTGGATGAGGAGGAGCGTGGTTTTTCTTACCACCTTGAGGCACGACTCGACATGAGGATGGATCCCGAATTGAATTCCAGCGCCTGGGATGTGGTTAATAAATGGCCGGCGGATAAGCTGGAACAGATCATAGGTAAGTATGGGGAAGAACGTTACGCGGGAAGAATCGCTCGCGGTATAGTAAACGCCAGACAATACCGTTCTATCGATTCAACCCTCGATCTGGTGGAGGTCATTCGCAGGAGTGTGCCGGCAAGCTACAAGAGGGAAACCCACCCGGCCCGTCGTACCTTTCAAGCCCTGCGCATCGAGGTTAATCAGGAGATTGAGTCACTGAGACAGGTACTACCACAAGCAACTGCGGTCTTAAAACCTGGGGGAAGGATCTGCGTTATCAGCTTTCATTCTCTGGAGGATCGCATGGTAAAGGATTACTTCACCCGGGAATCCAAAGACTGCCTTTGTCCCAGCAGACAGCCGGTTTGCACCTGTGGGCATAAGGCGCAGCTCAAGGTATTAACCAGAAAACCGGTAGTGGCATCACCCGGTGAGATTGCAAGGAACAACCGGGCCCGCAGTGCGAAACTGCGGGTGGCTCAGAAGTTGGAGTTCTAAAGAGGATGGAGGTAGAATAATTTTGGTATTGGCCGAACTCAAAAAGCAACCGGGGTTCACCGAGCCTGAAGTCCTATTACCCAGCCCGGTAAAGAAAAAAAAGAGAACTTCGGTGAAGAGAGCCAACCTAATGCTTAACCTGGTTGTCTTTGTAATAGCCTTTTCGGTCATTGGGGTCGCCCTGTATGTGCAGAGCGCATTGCTTGGTTATGAGATCGTGGAGTTAAAAGAGGAAATCACTGCATTAGAGAATGAAAACAACCGCATAGAATACACCATCGCAGAACTCTCCTCTTTAGAAA
>JBLNCH010000023.1:0-3711 GCA_050260485.1 Bacillota bacterium
GGTAAATCCCGGATGGCTCAGCTGTTCAGCCTTATGTACACTGGAGATTTCACCAGTGTTTATATGGCCGCCATCTATGGAATTGATCCGGTTCCGGTCAGCCTGATTGAAGAACTGAAGAAGAGGCTGAAGCCCAGCTAAGAGGAGGCCAGAAAATGATCAGCAGCAACATCTTCCGGCAGTACGATATACGCGGAATTGTGGAACGGGAGCTTAATGATGATACTGTCCGCAGGATTGCACGGGCCTTTGCTACCATGGCTGCAGAACAAGGGTTACACCAGGTGATCCTGGGCAGGGATAACCGCAAGTCATCGCCCCACCTGCGGGATGTGGTGGTAGATGCTCTTGTGGAATCCGGCTGCCAGGTGATAGACCTGGGGACTGTGGTAACACCCATATTTTACTTCGCAGCCCGTCACCTGGAGATCCCGGCGGGGCTTATGATCACCGCCAGCCACAACCCCGGGGATTACAACGGCTTCAAGGTTCTCATCGGCGAGAATACCATCTATGGCGAGGAAATACAAAGAATTTACCGCCTGGCCGAGAGTGGAGAGTTCATCTCCGGCGGCCAGGGTACGGTGACCGTTATGGATATTACCGACGACTATTTAAATATGATTAAGCAAAGGATTGAACTGGGGCCGCGCCGGCTTAAACTGGTTGTCGACTGCGGCAATGGAACCGCTTCTCTTTTTGCTCCCCGATTGTTTCGGGAACTGGGGTGTGAGGTGGCGGAGCTCTACTGTGACTCGGACCCTGACTTTCCCAACCATCATCCTGATCCGGTCAAAGTGGAGAACTGCCAGGACCTGATACGGGAGGTTAAAAGCCAAAAAGCTGATTTGGGCATCGGCCTGGATGGCGATGGCGACCGTTTGGGAGTGGTTGACGAGGATGGCCGGATCGTCTGGGGTGACCTGCTGATGATCCTGTTCTGGAAAGAGATCCTGCCACAGCGTCCTGGCGCCGAATGCATCGTAGAGGTCAAATGCTCTCAGGCCTTAATTGACGAAATCACCAGGATGGGAGGATGTCCCTGCCTGTACAAGACCGGTCACTCACTGATAAAGGCCAGGATGAAGGAGACGGGTGCAATCTTTACGGGGGAGATGTCGGGTCATATGTTTTTCGCCGACGAATACTACGGCTATGATGACGCCCTTTACGCAGCCGCCCGGCTCCTGCGCATTCTTTCCCACAGCGACCGCAGTCTGGGTGAGCTTCTGGCTGATATTCCCCGTTATCACACCACACCTGAAATCAGGGTTAAAAGCTCGGATACCGAGAAGTTTCAGGTGGTGAAAAAGGTATTGGAAAACTTTCAAAAAAAATATGAGGTCATCGATGTGGATGGTGCCCGCATACTGTTTCCGGATGGCTGGGGCCTAGTGAGAGCATCCAATACCGGACCAGAGTTGATTGTTCGATGCGAAGGCAAGACACAGGAGGGGCTGAAAAGGATTGAAAACGAGTTATACGGGTTCCTAAACGGCTTAGGGCTGGAGGTAAAAATGTGAGCTGTCTTGCAACATCCGTGAGACACTGTTACCTCATAAACCGTATATGTTATTAATTCAAGTAATAAATGATAATAACGGCACGGAAGCGATGGATAATTCCCCTGGGAAAAATCAAAAGGTTGCATTGCTTAGTCAGGAACAGGGTTTTTGTGACTTAGGGGGTGAAAGTAATGAATTGCTATTTGATGATTGGCACCTACCTGCCAACCAGGTGCGGAATAGCCACGTTTTCCGCAGATTTGAGGGATGGTCTCCTTGCTCAGAGCGAAGAGGTAAGGATTGCGGCGGTGGCAGACTCGAGTTATCTCTACCCGTCTGAAGTGGTTTGCCGCATAAAGCGGGACCGGCGTTCAGATTATACCGAGTGTGCCGAATGGATTAACAAATCGCCGGATATTGATATGGTTCTGATTCAGCATGAATACGGGATTTATGGCGGGACCGATGGCGAGTACATACTGGATCTTGCGGCGCGGCTGCGAAAGCCCAGCCTGCTGATTGCCCACACAGTCCTGCCCCGTCCTTCAGCCCACCAGCAAGAGGTATTACGACGCCTGGCTGATTATGCGGCGGGTGTCGTGTGTATGACATTTCGCGCCCGGGAAATCCTGCTCGGGCCGGTTTATAACCTGTTTCCCACCAAAGTCCACGTTATTCCTCACGGGGTTCCCAGCTTCCAGCCTAAAGACCGGGATGCCCTGAAAAGACAGCACGGATTCCAAGGACGGCGCATAATCACGACCTTCGGCCTGATCGGTCCCGGAAAAGGCCTGGAAATTGGCATCAGGGCCTTAAGCCGGATAGCCGACAAATACCCGGATTGTATTTATATCATTGCCGGGGGTACCCATCCTAATCTGCTGAGGTTTGAAGGGGAGAAATACCGGAATGAAGTAACGCGGCTGGTCTCAGAGTTAGGACTGCAGGATCGTGTTGTCTTCGTTAACCGCTTTCTGGACTTGGACGAACTAGGGGATTATCTTTACATGACCGATGTGTATCTCAGCCCGTACCCTAACCTTGATCAGGCCGTTTCTGGAACCCTCTCCTTTGCAGTGGGATGCGGTAGGGCGGTAGTGGCAACCCCATACGAGCATGCCCGGGAACTCCTGGATCAGGGGAGAGGTCTGGTGGCCCGGGATACCTCTCCTGAGGCCCTGGCTGAACTCCTGGACGCCGTGCTGGGTGACCCCAGGCTTCAGACCGACCTGGAAGAAAAGGCATGGCAGTATGGGAAGTCCTTAACCTGGAACAGCGTTGCCCGCTACTATAGTCAGGTGGCGGGCGAGATGGTGAATGCTTTTCGCCTTAATGGTTCCCGGGGGGGAAAGAACCATTATGGACTATAGACACCTGCATGCCCTGACCTGTGATCACGGCATTATCCAGTTTGCTCGGTATGGCGAACCGGATTTGAACAGCGGTTGTACGACGGATGATAATGCGCGGGCTTTTCTGGTAGCACTGCATATGGACGGCCCAGACCGTGAGCAATATGCCCGGCATTACTGCAATGCTCTTCTTAAAGCGTGGCGCCAGGGGAAGGGCTGGCGCAACTGGTGGATGCCGGGTCGGGGATTTGTCCCCGACCTGGATTCCGAAGACAGCCAGGGTCGGGCCTTTATGGCCAGCTGTATAGGGACGGCTTCCAATCTGCCCGGAGTATCAGAAATATGCCAGGAAATGGCAATAGACGCCCTCTCACTAATCGAGACACTGAGTTATCCTCGGAGTAATGCTTATGCCTTAATCGGGTGTGTCTGCCTAACCCGAGTACTGCCCGAAGGTGCTCAAAGGCTCTCTAACATCATTGAAGGGTGTAAAGATCAGTTGACCAACCTCTACCGGCAATCCAACTCGCCCGGGTGGAGGTGGTTTGAGGACCATATGACTTACTGTAATGCGATTCTTCCCCAGGCTCTCTTTACCTATTGCAGCCTCAAGATTGACAAGCAGGTACAGGGTATAGCCCGGGACTCACTGCTTTTTCTGGGTGACAGATTATTGGCCAAGGGGTATTTCAACCCTGTGGGCAACCGGGGGTGGTGGTTAAAAGGCAAGACCATGCCGCTGTTTGACCAGCAGCCAGTTGAGGCCTGTTCTATGATCATGGCCTGCCGGGAAGCCTTTCGCATAACCGGGCAGAAGGACTTCCGCGACATGGCCGAGATGGCATGGCAGTGGT
>JBLNCH010000024.1:0-4550 GCA_050260485.1 Bacillota bacterium
GCTGAGGAGTACCTCAACAAGATCTCGGAAGCCCGGAACTTTATGAACACCACCGACAGCGCTCTGGCCAATGTTACCGACATTCTGCACCGGGCGAATGAGCTGACAATTGAGGGCATCAACGGCACCAGTTCAGTAGCCGCCCGGGAGGCGATTGCCGCCGAGATCAGGCAGCTTCAGGATCAGATCGGGGTCATCGCCAATACCACTTTCGGCGCTAAGCACATATTTGCCGGGACCGACGTAACCGAGGCCCCTCTGCAAGATGATCCCATGACCGGCGATAAGATCTGGACCGGCAATGACAGCGAGATGCACCTGGAGATCGGAGCCGGAACCACGGTACCAATAAATTCGACCATGAGAGAAGTATTCTTTAATACAGATCCAGCCAACCCCGGCCTATACCAACTTTTGGACAAAATTGCCACCGATCTGGAAAACGGAGATGTGGCCGGGATGAACCAGGACCTCGGTCTGATGCAGGACAAGCTGGATGCCGTAATCAAAGAACGGGCCATAATCGGGGCCAAGGTCAACCGCCTGGATCTGCAGGAGAACCGCCTGAAAAGCACCGGCATCAACTATGAAGAACTCCTGTCGAAAAACCAGGATGCCGATATGGCCGAGGTGATAATGCAGCTTAAGATGCAGGAGAACGTGTACCGGGCCTCGCTGGCAGCTGGTGCCCGGATAATAATGCCCAGCCTGGTGGATTTCCTGCGCTAGGCAGAGTCTGACCCAGGCGATTTCCGGCAGAGGGTAGGATTATGGACCTCAGGATAAACCAGCAATTTGCTCGGATAGGCCTGGATATTAAACATCCGGCCTTTGATATGGAGATCCACGGTACCCAGACACAGCTAAAGATTACTCCTCCGCAGATCGAAATTGACCAGGAAATGCCCCGGGTTGAAATCGATCAGACCCAGTGTTTTGCCGATATGGGACGGAGAACCCCGATGGAATTATCACGGCAAATGGCGGAAATGAGTCGCATGGCAGGTCTTGAGGGAATTGCACAGATTGCACGGGAGGGCGATTTGCTGGCAGCGATAGAAAAGGGTGTTGACATCGCTGATGTCGCCTTAATGAACTCGCAAGACCAGGATGAATTCGATGTAGCCGCTGTTCCTGAACACCGGCCGCTAATTGCAGTTATCAGAGGAAACCTGCATATTGACCTGCAGCGGGGGAATGTAGAAGTCAGTTCGGTTAATGGATGGGTAAAAGGTTACCTGGACTGGGGAGAAGTAAATGTGTTCTGGCAGCAGAGGCCGGCAATCGATATAGAGTACGTGGGCAGGAGAGTGGATGTTTGTGGGTAGGAGGCGACCATGATCATCAAGAGCAGACAGTTGGGCGATATTGAAATAGACGAAACCCGGGTGATCAGTTTCCCGAATGGTATCCCCGGATTTGAGAATGACCGGGAATACGCCATATTCCCCATTGACAGGGATGGCCCGTTCTACTACATGCATGCGGTAAATAATCCTGATCTGTGTCTGGTCCTGGCGGTGCCTTTTGTTTTTTTTCCTGACTATGAACTGGAATTATCCCCGGAAAGCCTGGACATCCTGGAAATAGAGGATGGCGATCCGGAATTGGCCGTGTTTACGGTGCTTACGATTCCACGGGATTTTAGGGATACCACCGCCAATCTCCTGGCACCCATCATAGTCAATCCGGGGACGAAAAAGGGAATACAGTATGTACCGGGGAATTCACGTTATCAGACCAAACACCGTATCTTTCCCCAGCATCAGAAGGCCATTTCCGCACAAGTACAGGAGTTGTAATATGTTAATCCTGACCAGAAAACCGGATGAAGCGATATTAATCGGCGAAGATATCAGAATTACCATTGTGGAGATACAAGGAGACAAGGTTAAACTGGGGATTGAAGCTCCCCGGGAGCTTTCCGTACTAAGGGAAGAGATTTACAAAGCCGTCCGGGAAGAGAACCGGCAAGCCACCCTCAATCCAAAAGGGATAGCGGATATTGTAAAACAGGTTAAGGGGGAGGGATATTAAGATGGTGATGCGTCTAAGCGGACTGGCCAGCGGCATGGACATTGACCAGATAGTAAGTGAACTGATGAGGGCGCACCGCATGCAGGTCGACAAGAGCTATCAGCAGAGGCAGATCCTCGAGTGGCGGAGAGAGGATTACCGCGCCATAAACACCAAGCTCCTGACCTTGCGCAACGCTGCCTTCGACATGAAGCTGCAGGGTACCTTCATGGCCAAAACCGCATGTAGTTCCAACAGCGACATCCTGACGGCTACCGCCGGGAGTAGTGCAGTGATCGGGGATTACAGCGTAACCGTACGTAACCTGGCCTCGGGGGTGACCAAGTCCAGCATCGAGGCCCTGGCCGCCAGCTATACCGGGAGTGGAAGCGACCGGGTTATCAAGACTCTGGGAGAGCAGTTTGGCCTGACCGGCAGCGTTACCTTCACCTTGCAGGGGAATGTTAACGGGGAGGTCAAAGAGCAGGCCTTCACCTTCAACACCGCGTCCCAGAACATCTATGATGTGGTAGGGACGATTAACAATGCCGGCCTGGGGATCAAAGCCAGCTACGACTCCAACCTGGAACGGTTCTTCCTTATGACCAGCGGAACCGGGGAACAGGCAGAGATCCACGTTAAAGCCGATGCCGAAGGCTTTCTCACCAACAGCCTGAAGCTCAATGTCAATGTCGGAGAAGATGAGATCAACGCCCACCGGGGAACCGACGCCGTAATCGACTTCAATGACGCGACCGGGCTCAAGTTCTCCAGCAACCAGTTTACCGTCAACGGTATCAACTTGAACCTCAAGGCAGAATCCGGCCAAACGGTTAAGGTGAGCGTGAGCCAGGACGTGGATGCGATACTGAATAAGATCAAGTCATTCGTCGAGGCCTATAACTCCGCCATAGAAAGCATAACCGGCAAACTCAATGAGGAACGCAATCGGGATTACCTGCCCCTGACCGATGAGCAGAAAAAAGAACTCTCGGACCGGGAAATCGAAAAGTGGGAAGAAAAAGCCCGCAGCGGCATGCTGAAAGCCGATCAGCTACTGAGCAGCGCCTACAACCAGATCAGATCCGTTACCATGGCCAGGGTGGAGGACCTATCCGGGAAATACACAAGCCTCAGCGCAATTGGAATCACCACCGGAGGGTATCTCGAAATGGGCAAGCTCCATATAGATGAGACCAGACTCCGGGAAGCACTGACCAGTGACCCGGAAGGGGTCATGAATCTTTTCACAAAAAGCAGTGAGAATTCGAGAGAATCCGGAGTAGCCGTTAAGCTCTATAATGCTGTCAACAACGCCATGTCGCAGCTAACCGCCAAGGCCGGATCCAGCGCAGCGCTTTACGACAACAGCACATTAGGGAAGGACATAACCCGGCTAAGCGAGAGCATATCGCTAGCTGAAGAGCGTTTAACCAAACTGGAAGAACGGTACTACCGCCAGTTCACCGCCATGGAACAAGCCATCAGCCAGATGAACCAGCAAAGCCTTTGGCTGACCCAGATGTTTTCCAGCGGGCAGGGTTAGTATGCCGTGACAGATCGAGTTATTTCAAAGATTTAGAGGTCTTTAATAGCAAGGCCATGATATAGAGCGATTACTGGAGATTTTCGGCAATAATTGTCCTCCATGGCTATCAGCGATAACAAGCCGAAATTCGATAGACATGGTAAGTCGAACTACCCAAAATCAGAGGAAAGGAGGGTAGTAGAGCTAGGCGGAAAAACTGCCGAGATTAAAATCAAAAATATAGGAAGCATGGAGGCTTCCAAGAAAGCAACAAGGAGGTTGTATTAATGAGGATTAACCACAATATCGCAGCTCTGAACACCTATCGCCAGTTGTCCAACAACAATATAATGGGCAACAAATCACTGGAGAAACTATCGTCTGGTTTGCGGATTAACCGTGCCGGGGATGACGCCGCCGGTCTGGCTATCTCCGAAAAAATGCGGGGCCAGATCCGGGGACTCGATATGGCTTCCAAGAATGCTCAGGACGGGATTTCGCTAATCCAGACCGCTGAAGGAGCACTCAACGAAACCCACAGCATTCTGCAGAGAATGAGAGAGCTGGCAGTTCAATCAGCCAGCGATACCAACACAATATCTGACCGGGCTGAAATCCAAAAGGAAGTCAACCAGCTGGCAGAGGAGATTTCCCGTATTGGCAAGACTACCGAGTTCAACACCCAGAAATTGTTAACCGGCAAATATGAAGGTACCTTCCATATTGGTGCCAACGAACAACAGAACCTGAAACTCACTATTGCTGATATGCGCGGCTTTGCTCTGGGCGTTACAGGAACGGTGCAAATGTCGGAAACAGCTACCGATACTATAACAGGTACTCAGGATATTGCTGATGGCACATACTACGTAAAGAAGGATGACACTGATTATAGCCTGGTTGATGCTGAAGGTAATATAGTAGCTACATCTGCCGACGGGCTAACCTTCACCGCCGCTGTCGGGGAGGCAGACGACACTTATGTGTTTGTTGAAACCGTTGTTGA
>JBLNCH010000025.1:0-9705 GCA_050260485.1 Bacillota bacterium
TTCCTTGCCGTCATGGTAGGTAATTTTCACCATTTGACGGATTTTGCCTGGACTCCCACGGCTAACAGTACGAGTTAAACCCACTTCCAGGTTATTATCATTGATAAATTCCCGGCTGAACGGTACTGCTGTCGTGAGATCCACGGTTTCTTCCGTAACTCTGGTAACCTTAATAACCTGTCCCTTGTAAGTTAGGTCGTCAAGATTGGCCGAAATCAGATCTTTTTCTCCCAGACTAACCTTTGCCATCTGTAAAACATTTTCAACCTTGACAGGAACGCTTATTATTTCCCGGCTTTCCCCGTCGGCAATTATGGTGACTGGAAAAGCGCGGATTACGGTGATCACTGTATTCTCTTTTAGTTTAGTATCGAGTTCCGGTGTAACCCGATCATGAGGATTAATCCGTATATGGTTGGCCTCAAGAACCTCCCCTACTGTTCTCTTAAAAGTATTCTGCTCTATTACCTTGTCATCAACTTTGATGGTTACTGATTTCTCCAAGCAGAAATAGGTAACAAGGGAAAGAGTGATCACCGCTATCCCGATTCCCCTTACCCAAATTCTTCTGTTTTTGAAATCCAGTATAACCCAACCCCCTTTCTATGGGACACTCTAATTTTAAAAGAACGATGGAGGGTTCGTCAATTTTTGCTTCCATCCATTCCCTTCAATGTAAGCAAATGGGTGAAATAATTTAACTCATTTTCCGTTTTTAGAAGGATGGTTATAATTCCCCATATATGGATATACGACTGGGGTCAGAGGGAGAGAGGTTAGTATAAAGCAGGGGAATCAGAATGCTTCGATGTGGGCAACAAGTACACGGAGGGCTAATGCTGCTTGCAAGAAAAAAAAGAATGTCCTCTTGATAACATTTCATTCTTGAGGCTGCATCAAAAGAACATCCCTCATACAGAACTATTTGACTATATTCCAAAAACTTTGTGGGTGTTGTAGGTGGTTATGTAGGCGATCTCCTGCATGCTTTTGCGGTGGATCTCTCCCAGCTTTTTGGTCACTTCCCAGACATATAATGGTTCATTTCTTTTGCCGCGGTAAGGTACCGGAGTCAGGTAAGGACAGTCGGTCTCCACCAGAATTCTGTCCAGGGGTATCCGGGCTGCTACCTCCACCGACTTCCTGGCATTATCAAAGGTCAGTGGTCCTGCGAAGGAGATCATGAATCCCTGTTTCATCAACTCAATTGCCAGTGGTAGACGACCCGAATAGCAATGCATGATCCCCCCGTTTGATCCGGCTTTCTCCTGCTTTATTATGGATAATACCTCATCATGGGCATCCCGGTCATGGATTACGATAGGTTTACCTAACTTCTTGGCCAGGTTTATCTGAGCACGAAAAGCCTGTTTCTGAACATCGGGGGAGGAAAGGTTGCGGTAATAATCAAGGCCCGTCTCACCGATGGCTACGACCTTCGGGTCCCGGCCGAGCTCCCATAACTCGGCCAACACCCGGTCATTCAGGATTTTGGCATCGTGGGGATGCACCCCCACTACCGCCCGGATCTCCCGGTACCGGCGGGTCAACTCCACCGCTGCCCGTGAAGATTCCAGGTCATACCCTACACATATTATCATCTCCAGGCCGCCCTGGAGGGCTCTTTCTATAACCTGATCAATATCTTCTGCAAAACGGGGATCCTGGAGATGGGCATGGGAGTCGATAACGGTAACTGGAGCCGACTCTTCTCTCATCTCACACGACTCCCTGATGGGAAGTCTGGTGCGAGGGTCAGCACTTCAAGCCGGTCGCCCTCATGAGCCGCCAGTATCATACCTTCGGACAGCACTCCGCGCAGCTTGGTTGGCTTAAGATTGGCCACCAGGACCACCTTTTTGCCCACCAGCTCTTCCGGGGTGTACCACTGTGCTATTCCCGAGACCACCGTTCTCTCTTCGTCCCCCACCTGCAGGGTCAAAACCAAAAGCTTGTCAGCTTTTTTCATCTTCTCAGCGGCTTTGACTTCCGCCACCCTCAGATCCATACGGGCAAATTCTTCGATCGAGATAAACTCGTTCTCAGTTTGGTCTTGGTTTCCTTCAACTACTGGCTCATCCATAAGTTTTTCCTCCTTGTTGGCTGCAATTCCTGGAACTTTATCGCTTTCCACCCGCGGGAACAGGTTCTCCTTCTTTTTGACTCGACTGCCAGGGACAGTCAAACCCCATTGCTTGGCTTCTTCCCATGTTATCTGATCCGGGTCTTTAAAGAATGCGAACTGCTCATTGATCCGTGCCGGCAGCGTCGGCATAAACGGTGCAGTTATTATCGCTATAACCCGAATGGCCTCTATGAGGTTGTTGATTACTGTAGCCAGGCGGCCCTGTAAGGCATTATCCCGGGCCAAAACCCAGGGCGCGGTCTCGTCTATATACTTGTTGGCCCGGTTCACCAGGCGCCAGATCGCCCCTAATGCGGCCGAATAATCAATTCGGTCCAGCTGTCTTTCGCATTCCAGGACTGAATCGAGAGCAGTCTTCCTCAGGTCCTGGTCGAGGTCATCCGGTTCAACCGGAGCAGGGACTATCCCATCAAAGTACCTCTCTGCCATGGCCGCCGTCCGGCTGACAAGGTTCCCCAGGTCATTAGCCAGCTCAGCATTAATACGGGTTATCAGCATATCCTCCGAATAATAACCGTCCATTCCATAGGTCATTTCCTTCAGCAGGTAATAGCGGACTGCATCAACCCCGTACTTCTCGATTAATACCAGGGGATCAATAACATTTCCTTTAGATTTCGACATCTTGCCACCTTCCAGCGTGAGCCAGCCGTGACCGAACACCTGCTTGGGAAGAGGCAAATCCGCCGCCATTAGAATAATCGGCCATATCACTGTGTGGAACCTAACAATATCCTTACCTACCAGGTGGACATCGCAAGGCCAGTAACGCTCAAATTTCTCCTGATCCGCCCCAAAACCAATGGCGGTGAGATAATTGGTAAGGGCGTCAAACCATACGTAAACCACATGTCCTTTATCAAACGGAACCGGTATCCCCCATTGGAAGGTGGTACGGGACACGCATAGATCCTCCAGTCCCCCTTTGATGAAGTTCACCATTTCATTCCGGCGTGAATCCGGCTGTATAAACTCCGGGTGTTCTTCAATATGCTTCAGAAGCCGGTCCTGGTATTTCGACATAGCGAAGAAATAACTCTCCTCACTCATCAATTCCACCGGCCGATCACAATCCGGGCACTTCCCATCAACCAGCTGGCGCTCGGTCCAGAAGGCCTCACAAGGTGTACAGTACCACCCTTCATAAACCGACTTGTATATATCCCCTTTGTCAAATATTTTCCTGAATATCTGCTGTACCGCATATTCATGGCGGGGTTCAGTCGTCCTAATAAAATCATCATTGGTGATCAGCAGTTTATCCCATAGTACTCTTATGTTGGCTACAATTTTGTCGACATAGGCCTTGGGCTCCATCCCTTTTTCCCGGGCTACCCGCTCTATTTTCTGCCCGTGCTCATCCGTTCCGGTCAGATAGTAAACATCATAACCCTGCATTCGTTTAAAACGTGCGCTGCAATCCGCGGCCACCGTTGTATACGCATGTCCGATATGTAAATTGTCGCTAGGATAATAAATCGGTGTAGTGATGTAAAATCGCTTTTTGTCACTCAATACAAGCCGCCTCCAGTCTGTTTATCAGTATATATCTCATTCCATTGAAATCGGTTAGGCAGTCCCAGGCTTGATAACCCCTTTTTTCTGCCGATTTAAGGAGAGATTGAATCAGAAATTTCAGAGGATAAATCCCTCTAACATAGTTTGCCCTAACCACGTCGAAAAATAAAGCCCATTTAACAACAAAGGTATATTTAACCACAAATACCCAAATAAGTGTCCATTTTTGTTGAAAAAAGGCTTGACTATTTATCCCAGCCTTGGTATCCTTTATCTGAACACAGACGCAGATTTTGTAGATAAAGGAGGTTTATAGTAGCATGATGAAGTCAACGGGCGTTGTCCGCAAGGTGGACGAGCTGGGCCGAATAGTCATCCCCATCGAACTCAGAAGAACCATGGGGATAGAGGAGAAGGACGCTCTGGAAATCTATGTGGACAACGAAAAAATCATTCTCAAAAAGTATGAGCCCGCGTGTATTTTCTGCGGAAATGCCGAAGATGTTCAGAACTACAAAGGCAAAAACATATGCACTCATTGTCTTACTGAAATCGCTAAGGCGGTTGGGTAAACGGTCATTGATCCATCATCTGTAGAATCCTATTATACAAGTCAGATTTTTTAACCCCATACTCTCGGGCCTTTTGCGAAAGGGCCTCTTTTTTTTCCATCCCCTGCTCTATCAGTTGTATTACCTCGTGACATATTTTATCCAGATCAGGCGCCCCCTCCTTTTTAAACCCTTCCACAACCACCGTGATTTCGCCTCGGGGAGAGTACTCTTCATAATAAGCAATCACCTCGGAGAGCAGCCCCCGTTTCACCTCCTCGTGGATCTTGGTGAGCTCCCGTGCTACAGCAACCCTTCTATTACCCCAAACCTCTTCCATGTCATGTAACAGCGATAAGAGTCTGCGAGGGGACTCATAGAAAACCAGGGTTCTCTCTTCCTGTGCCAGTTGCTCTAAAGCCCTTTTTCGTTGACCTGCCCTAGGGGGAAGAAATCCTTCAAAAACGAAGGAACTGCTGTCCAGTCCTGAAACCACCAAGGCGGAGATCAGGGCTGAGGGACCCGGGATCACCTCCACTCTGATGCCTTCCTGCCACGCCTTTTCTATAAGCAGATGTCCCGGATCGGAAATCCCCGGTGTGCCGGCATCAGATACCAGGGCGATATTCTCGCCATTTTTTAACCTTTCTATCAAGATATCCTCCCGGACACGCTGGTTGTGCTGGAAATAGCTTATGGTCGGTTTTTTAATCTGGAAGTGGTTCAGAAGTTTCTGCGTATGCCTGGTGTCCTCACAGGCGATCAGGTCAACTTCATTCAAGACCCTGACCAGCCGGTAACTGGCGTCTTCCAGGTTGCCTATGGGAGTTGCGCATATGTATAAGGTTCCCAAACCTGCTTTGCCTCCAATTCCTTCGTATACCCCCCCGAGTTGAAGAGCCGGGGCAAGTTAATTACTGGTATCGTTTTCTTCCCCACCGGTTACCCGGTCCCGTAATCACTGCTGTGCCTCGCTATGTGCGCTCATTTTCCAGAATAAATCCTCAGTATCTCTTCAGTATAATCACCCTTCGAGTCATAGACCACCAGAGGAGAAAGTACCTTTACCCCCGCTTTCGACCCTTTGGCTGCTTCTACTAACACCAGGTTGGCATCCCGCCCGGAGTAAGGATGGATAAAACGGAGCTTTTTCACAGTTAGGTTTTGGGCTGCACAGAGAGCCCCTAATTCCAGGATCCGGTCCGCCCGATGAATCATGGCCAGATGTCCACCGGGAGCAAGAAAGCGCCGGGCAACTTTAATATAGTCCTCCAGGGTAACCTCGATCTCATGCCGGGCAATAAGCCTCTCCTGATCAGGGCTTGGCTTTCCTTCTCCTTGCCGCCAAAACGGGGGATTGGCAACTATCAGGTTAAACCTTCTTTTCCCTAAAAAGACCTCCGCCTGGCGAAGGTCTCCGTTAATAATCTCTATCCGGTCAGCCACACCGTTTCGCTCAGCACCTCGTCGGGCACGATCGGCCAACTCCGGCTGAATCTCCAATCCGGTTATCCTGCAGGAAGGCTCTTTGCTGACCAGCAGGAATGATATCACCCCGCTGCCGCAGCCGAGATCCAGGACTTCATCTCCGGGATTGACATGGGCAAAATGAGACAGCAGTATGGAATCCATGGAAAAACGATACCCTGTGCGAGCCTGTATAACCTTCATCTCGTTTCTGGCCAGGTCATCCAGGGTTTCTCCGGATTTGAGAATCACTTGCTTTCCAGGATATTTACACAAAACAGACAATCCCCTTCATCACGAACCTGTCCAAAGGCCACCGGGCAGATATGGTAACCCTCAGAATATATGCGTCCCATGTTCTCATAGCTTTCAGCTCCCAGCATAAAGGGTGCACGGGTCGGGGGAGCAGCCGGGGGGGCAATGTTCAAATGCCGCTCCAGTTCCATCACCCGTTCCTTGAGTTGCGCCATCTCATGCAGTAGCTCTCTTAAAATGTTCCTAACCTCTTGGGCAGTTTCGTCCATTCTTATCCTCTTTACAGTCATTATTGTTATTATCGCATTCATATTTTAGACAGCACATCAGGCGACCACATATCCCTGAAATTTTGGTAGGATTTAAGGATAAATTTTGGTCTTTGGCCATACGTATCGAAACCGGCTCAAAATCACCCAAAAAGCTGGAGCAGCACAAGACCCGGCCGCATGAACCTATGCCGCCTAACATCTTGGCCTCGTCCCGAACCCCGATTTGCCTTAGTTCAATTCGGGTTCGGAAGATGGCCGCCAGGTCACGTACCAATTCCCTGAAATCCACCCTGCCTTCGGCAGTAAAATAGAATACTATCTTCCCCCGGTCAAAGGTATACTCTACATCAATAAGATGCATCGGCAGTTGGTGCTCATCGATTTTGGTCTGACATATGACAAAGGCCTCTTTTTCCTTGTCCTGGTTTTCCCTAAGTACAGCCCGGTCTTCTTCAGTGGCTTTACGTATTACCTTCTTGAGCGGCAGAACCAGGTTTTCCTCATCCATAGAGCGAGGACCTACCACGGTTTCCCCATACTCAATACCTCGGGCCGTTTCCACAATAACCGCATCCCCGACCTGCGGGTATACGCCTTCGGCATCAAAATAATATATCTTACCAGCCGGTTTAAATCTAATTCCTACCACTTCGGGCACTAGTATCCCTCCTTTAAGGCGTCTGCTATTTCCAAATACAGTTGAATCTGCGCAAGTAATGGGTTAGCGTTTCTGGAAAAAGCGCTGCGGGTCTTCTCAATTGATCGTAAGAGTCGCCCAAGGTCTCGCACACCAATCCTGACCGTGGTCTCAGCCAGTTCAAGCGGTAATAACCGCATCTGCTCAATCAAGCCTTTGGTATACAGAAGCATATCGCGGATATATACTTCCAGTACCGCCAGAAATGCCTCTCTCCGGTTGGCGTCTTTCTCCAAGCTTTCTGCCGTCTCATAGACCGCCAGGATATCTCCCCGGGTAACATCCTCCCAGAATGAGTACGCCTTATTAATCACGGATGGTACATCAACCTCGGCCATACTAAGAGCTCGTCCCGGGCTCCCTTCACTTAACCATGACAATTGAAGAGCTTTTTCCTTCCCCACTCCATGTTGGAGCAAAATTTCCTCTACCTCAAATTCCGGTAGGGCTTGAAACCTGACCACCTGACAACGAGAAACTACAGTGGGAGGAAGAGTCTCCGTATCAGCAGTTAAAATTAATACTACTTCCCCGGGAGGTTCTTCCAACACTTTCAGCAAAGCATTAGCTGCCTCGATAGACATGAGATGCGCCTCAGGGATCAATGCCACCCTGCGTTCGGCCACATAGGGTTTGTAACGCAGCCATTCTTTCAGGCGGCGTACCTCGGCAATCCTGATGGTGTTCCCTTGTTTTTCCAGGACCAGCAGATCAGGATGGATGTCTTTCTTAATTCCCAAGAGACTCCGGGCAAAAGCCAGGGCTACCTCAGTCTTACCTACACCCCCCGGACCCAGGAAGAGATAGGCATGAGCAATCCCGTCCTTATCAAGAATCTGATTGATTAGCCTGAGTGCTCTTTCCTGACCTCGAAACCCTTCTGATAACTTCAATTTATTCATGCTAATAAGTCCACCAGTAAACCACGGATCTTGTCCAGGGTTGCCAGGATTTCCACCGGATCATTTTTTCTGGTTGCAAATTCGCTTACGAGTGTCTCAACTTCATGGTTGATCTTTTCAACGGAAACAAGAATCGATCGAGCTCCGCGGCGGGTTAATGATCTTTCCTGATTAACCTGATAAAGACGGGCAGTTGCTTCTTTAAGAAAACTCTGCACCAGCTGTTTGTAATTGATCAGGTCATTCAGATTCAGGTTTCTGGCCAGCCGATCACTGACACTGTCGATCTTCTTAAGGATCTCTTGCATTCGGAGGCTGTAATGCTGGTCCTCTTTCTCCGACAGCTCCCGAGAAAACTCGCCGCGCAGAGAGGGTTTGACTTCTCTTACCCCTTTCTTTTCTGATAATGTTATGTTCCCATGGTTCTTGCGATTGCGTTCAATCCTCAACCCCACAATCACCTTTCAAGAATCTGGTTACTATGTCTATAATTATAGCCGAAATATGTTCCGCTGGAAGGTTTCCGTCAACCACCTTAATTCTTGGCAATGCCGCTGCCATCTCCAAATATCCTTGTCTAACGCGATCTTGAAAATTCAGTCCTTCCTTTTCAATGCGGTCAAATAGTAATCCCTGCCTGCGCCCGCAGCCCAGATCCGCCGGTACGTCAAGCAGTATGGTTAAATCAGGCTCCAGTCCGCCGGTAGCCAGGTTATTTAATTGTTGAAGTCCTTCAATGCTTAATCCCCGACCATAGCCTTGATAAGCGATGGTGGAGTCAATAAACCGGTCGGCCAGTACTATCGTACCCTGAGCCAGCAAGGGCCGCACAACATCCTGCACCAATTGAGCCCGGGCAGCGGCATATAGTAATGCCTCCGCCATGGGATTTATCTGGTTGTGCGAATCCAGTAGCAACTCGCGAATCCTCTCAGAGATCTCTGTGCCACCAGGCTCTCTCAAAGTCGTAACCATGTGTCCCCGCGCCCTTAATTCCTTCACCAGATTTTTAACCTGGGTAGTCTTGCCGGCCCCATCTATTCCCTCAAAGCTTATCAGTAGTCCTCTGGTCATCATATACTAACCACCTGTATACTCTGCAGACTACGGTCCTGCAAACCATGCACCGGAATCTCCCTCAGCTTCAGGTATGTCAGGTATTCAACCACTTCGGCAGTTATGATTTCCCCGGGTATCACACAGGGAATGCCCGGCGGATAGGCTGCTGCCATCTCTGCAGATATCATTCCTTTAGATTCTTTTATCATAACAGTTTTATGAGGAGACAGAAATGACTCCCGAGGCGTAATCGCTAATGGTGGTATGGGGGGAATATCCGGATACGGTTTCTTATCTCGTAACTGGTGGGTTGTTTGCTGTGATATATCCTTTAAGGCGGCAGCCAATGCATTCCAATCACCTGGGGAGCTGAAGGGGGAAAACATGGTCAGAACATAGTTTTCGCCACCAAGTTCAACCTGAATACCATAACGCTTTCGCAGGAGGCGGGATAGCTGATATCCGTCAAGATCGACATCGGTTATCTGGACCAGGATTTTCAAGGGGTCAAAACCGGCTACCCCATCAATTTTAAGAAACTCCTGGCTGCGGGAAAAAAATCCGGGTATTTCATTGATCTCCTGACGGCATCTTTCAGACAGTACCTTGGCCTGATTCAATAAATCCCGGCCATGTTCCTGCATTACTGCCCTGCCAATGTCGATCGAGGCCATAAGGGGGTAAGAAGGACTGGTTGTGGTTAAGAGGTCATGGCAGGCTTGTACCTTATCCCGCCAGGGAAAACCCGCCGCCAGGTGCATAATACCTGCCTGGGTCAGCACGGGCATGGTCTTGTGCAGCCCGTGCACTGAGGCCTGGGCACCCTCCTGGAGAGCAG
>JBLNCH010000026.1:0-5234 GCA_050260485.1 Bacillota bacterium
GAGAGATGACCGAAATAATAAAAGACATCGAGGCACAAACCGATCAGACAGTAGAGCTGAATTTTAATACCAGGTATCTGCTTGACGCTGTAAAGCTTCTTAATATGGAAACGAAAACTATACAGATCAGTCTGTCAGGACCGTTAGGCCCAGCAGTAATAAAAAATCCAGATGACGACAATTACACATACGTGCTGGTGCCACTCCGCACAGGTTAAGAGGAAATAGGTTTTGTATATCTCGGAAATATATATAAACGAGTTTCGCAACCTTGAAAGAATTAAATATAAGCCGGCAAAAGGGGTTAATATTCTATTAGGGAATAATGCCCAAGGAAAGACAAATTTTTTAGAAGCCATCTACTTACTGGCATATGGGGTAAGTTTCCGCGCTGGACATGAAAAAGACTTAATAAGGATTGGACAAAATCATTTTTCAATCCAGGCTGTTTATCATTATCTTGATAAACAGTACTCAACTGCTATTCGGTACACACTCGGCAAAAGAAAACAGATTACCATCAACAACAAAAGGAACACTCTATTCAACGACAGACTCGTAGCAATCCTGTTTACACCCGATGACCTTTACTTAATCAAAGGTTCTCCCCAAAGAAGGCGGGCGTTCCTTGATAACCTGCTTAAAAATCTATCCCCGGAATATAAAACCTTTTCTGATAATTACGAGCGCTTACTAAATCGGAGAAACGCCATACTAAAAAACTATCCGATTGATTTTAATATGCTGCATGCACTTGATCATGTTTTTACGGTCAACGCAGCTCAGGTTATTCTTGCCCGGCTGAACATTTTAAAACTGCTTGATGAACTGACCTTACAATACTACAATTTGCTTGGCGGCAGCGAGTCACTTAATTTGAAGTATGCGCTAACTTTTTCATTGCCAAGCGGCATGGTTAACCTGGATTCGATCAGAGATGTTATATCAGCAAACCTACAGGCTGTGCAGTCTAAAGAAATTCAAAGAAAATCGACCATAATCGGACCTCACCGGGACGATATAAACTTTTATTTAGATCAATATAATGCACGTGTTTTTGCATCACAGGGACAGCAGAGGAATATAGTGGTTGCACTTAAAATGGCGGAAATAGAAACCTTTAAGAGAATCAGGGGGGACTATCCCATACTCTTACTAGACGAAGTCCTGGCAGAGCTGGATATTAATAAAAGAACTAAATTGCTGGAAATTTTACAGAAATCCCCTCTTCAGACCTTTATGACCTCAGTGGATAGTTCACTGTTTAACAATATTAATGGTAAAATAATTGGGTTGGAACAAGGCAGATTGATAGACTGAAAGGAGCTTTAGTTATGTTTATACATCTGGGGAGCGATCAGATGATTCCTGCTGAAGAGGTCGTCGCCATCCTCAACATTGACTCATATATAAACATTTCGTTAAAGGAGATAATAGAAATAGGCTTAGCCGAAAGAAATCTACATTCCATCTGCTCAAGAGAGCGGGCCAAATCTCTGGTTATAACTGCAAACAAGATATACCTTTCTCCAATATCCTCAGTTACGTTATATAAGAGGTTTCAGAACAATGCCAAAGGGGGCGTACAATGAACCACGAAGATAATGGCTATAGCGCGTCTGATATTCAGGTTCTTGAGGGTTTGGAGGCAGTTCGCAAAAGGCCCGGAATGTACATTGGTACCACCGGTTTGCGGGGATTGCACCACCTGGTCTTTGAAATAGTCGACAACAGTATCGATGAGGCCGTTGCCGGATACTGTGATAGGATCGAAGTCACAATACACCAGGACAACAGAATAACCGTCACGGACAACGGCCGGGGAATCCCTGTAGACATGCACCCAAAAATGGGAATCCCCGCGCTTGAGGTAATTTTAACCACCCTCCATTCGGGGGCCAAATTTGGAGGGTCTGGATATACCATATCTGGAGGACTTCACGGGGTTGGGCTCTCGGTGGTCAACGCTTTATCCTCGGAGCTGTCCGTTGAGGTAGCCCGTAACGGTGAAACCTATCTGCAGCATTACGAAAAAGGAAAACCGGTTACACCGCTTCGCACCAATGGTAATGCAGACTTCAGCGGTACCAAGATAACATTTATCCCCGACCCTGAGATCTTTGAAGAAGTAGAATTCTCTACGGATATTATCGCTCAGCGATTGCGAGAATTATCCTTCCTTAATAAAGGTATCATGATCATACTGCGGGATGAAAGAACTGGACAGGAGAAACAGTTCTATCACACCGGGGGAATCAAGGATTACGTAGCTTATCTCAACAAAAACAAAGAGGTAGTCAATGCCAAGACCATTTATTTTGAGGTAAAAAAAGATGATGTCGTTGTAGAGATTGCCATCCAGTACAACAACAGCTATACCGAGAATATCTATTCGTATGCCAACAATATCCATACCCAGGAAGGTGGAACTCATGAGATAGGCTTTAAAAACGCATTAACCAGGGTAATAAACGATTACGCCAAACGCTGTGGTCTGCTCAAAGAGCAGGAAGGAAATCTGGCGGGGGAGGATATAAGGGAAGGTATGACCGCCATTGTCTCGGTGCTGGTTCGTGAACCGCAGTTTGAAGGCCAGACCAAGACCAAGTTGGGGAATACCAATGTCAGAAGCATTGTCGAAAATGCTGTTTATGAAAATGTAACTGATTTTCTTAATGAGAACCCACCTGTAGCCAAAAAAATTGTAGAAAAGGCCCTGGCATCACGCCGTGCCCGGGAGGCGGCGCGCAAAGCACGTGAGCTCACACGGCGCAAGAATGCACTTGAAATCTCCACCTTGCCTGGCAAGCTTGCTGACTGCAGTGAGAAGGATCCAGCGTTATGCGAGCTATATATTGTAGAAGGTGATTCCGCCGGGGGATCGGCCAAGCAGGGAAGAGACCGCAAATTTCAGGCGATATTGCCACTCAGAGGGAAGATCCTTAATGTAGAAAAATCGCGATTGGATAAGGTCCTATCCAATGAAGAAATACGAGCCCTGATAACCGCCATCGGCAGTGGCATTGGAGAGGATTTCGATATAAGCAAGGCCAGATATAACAAGATAATTACCATGACCGATGCAGACGTTGACGGCTCTCATATCCGGGTGTTGCTCTTAACTTTTTTCTATCGCTATATGCGCCCGCTGGTGGAGAACGGCTACGTTTATATCGCACAACCTCCATTGTACCGGCTGCGGAGGGGATCGGAAGACCTATACTTCTACCGGGAACAGGATTTACAGTCATTCTTGGCCCGCCAGGAGAATAAGAAGTACCGTTTGCAGCGTTATAAGGGACTGGGGGAAATGAACCCCGAACAGTTGTGGGAAACGACCATGAATCCGGAGCACCGTACCATACTGCAGGTATCCATTGACGATGCCATCCGGGCGGATCAGATATTCTCTGATTTGATGGGAGAGCGGGTCGAACCCCGCAAAGAATTTATTCAGGAGAATGCGAAACTGGTTGTCAACCTGGATGTTTAGGGCTTTTCAAGGGGGCTAGCCATACAGGGCTTCGGTGTTGGGAGATGAGGCAACAGCCCCATGGGTTGAGCTGCGAAAAAGCAAATAAGTAATAAGCAGATTAAGGCAGGTATCTGACAGAGCCTGCCTTTTGTACTGTGGGTTAAATGATTTGCTTGCCTTCGGCTCGTTTATTTCCAGATTATTATCCCATTGATTTGAAGAAATACAATTTAATCTTGATGCTTAATACCGCTGTAAGCAGAGAGGCTATCCTGTTTGATTCGAATAGATCTTAGAAACTCTGGGCAAAATGGACCAAGTAAATGTCTTTCAAAATTTGGGTACGATCTTCACCAACACCAAAACCGAGAAAGGAGAATTTACATGGACAAAACCGGAACCTCCCTGGCTATTAAATTTGTCATGACCTTCATCGTGGCGGCCATTGCTTTCTACTTCCTGGTTCGTAATCCTTGGAGTTGGATTTTGGCCGTCTCCGTTGTGGTAACGGCTGTAAATTACCTGATAGGAGATTTGGTGATTCTCCCCAGCTACGGTAATATAGTTGCCTCAATAGGAGATGGCGTCATGGCAGGGATAGTGGCTTATATTATAAGTCTGCTATTTGCCACGTTCGACACTACTACAACCGCTCTGCTAACGTTCGGAGTATTGATAGCCATTGGAGAGTACTTCTTCCACCAGTATTTAGTCAAGACCAACGAAGTCGAATCCTAACCAGGCCATAAAAATATAGATAAAACCCAAGTCGCCAATACTATTACTTCATTTATAGGTTCCTCTACTTGAACAAAATTGCCGCCCCCTTGAGGTGCGGCTTTTTGTTTTACGGAGAAAAGTAAAAAACCCGGGGGTCCCGGGTTTTGTTAAACTGTCGGTGATTGTTTAAGAACCGGTCATTTGAGATAGCGATCTCGAGACTTTGCTGATTTCGCTTGCGTCGGCTCCTGAGAAGGAATATACCATCCTTTGCTGGTGGCCATTTGTGATAATTCGTTTTGAGATTGCTCAGCTTTGTTGCGCATGGTGATAAATGTCTGTCGGAGCTGAGGATTGAAGCATTCAAGGGCCATTCTGGTCAAATCAATGGCTCCGTGTTTATGCATTTCGATGCAATCTGATGCGATGTCTCTGTCTTTAAGCATGCTATCGAACCTCCTATGATAAAAATTGTCTAAGGGTCTGAACGTTACGACTGGCCTCCTGTGAAGCCTTGTTCAGGAAACTTTTGAGTGAAGCATCGGTCGCTGTTTGAGCATAGGCGGCAAACTTGCTGGCAGCTAGGGTCTCCTCCATAATTATCTCCCGCAGGCTATCCAATTCCATATTGGTCAGGTTGGGCATTACCTCACCTCCTCTAACAGGAATGAATCACTATAAAATATACTGCCCCGAGAAGTTAAACTTTATGACCAGTCCCCCTGGACTGTGATTTATTGAATTAACTTGGTACAGGTTGGTATTTTGGGGGCCAAAGGGCTTTGCGGTGGGAGCAGTAAGATCAATGCCCGGCACGTTCAGCCGACGGAGGTTCATAAGATACGTAAATTAGATAAAGGATAATCTGGGGGGTATTTTCTCATAATAAATGAAAAGTTATAGGAGGGATTATTTTGGAAAAGGCTATAGTTGTGTATGGCTCTAATACCGGTAACACTGAGACTCTGGCCGGAGCTTTGACGGAAGAACTCAAATCGAGATTTGATGTGACCATCCGGAATGTGATCGATGTCACCCC
>JBLNCH010000027.1:0-4827 GCA_050260485.1 Bacillota bacterium
AACCCGGCTATTAAAGAGCTGAGCTTCGGAGTTCTGAAAAATAAATCCTACTCTCCGGTGGTACTGGCGGGCAAAGCCGTTGTCTTCCAACAGTCTTTCGGTAATTTCCTGTCCAAAAGCCCGGATGCAACCTGCAGACGGGAATACCAGGCCGCAAAACATCTTCAAGAGCGTGGACTTGCCGGATCCGTTGGCACCCAGGAGGCATACACTGTCACCGGGGGTAATCTCCAGGCTCAGGTCCTGAAACAGGTTTTCAGCACCGGGGTAATGGAAAGTGATTCTATCCAGAGAGAATATGGGTGTTAACAAATGAAATCCCCCATTGCTTTATTAAATCCGGTTACGGCAATCAGCATCCGCCGCCGGCAAATTCGGAATACCTCCCGGCTCGGGGAAGGAATCCGGAACCTCCCCTGTGTAACAGCGGGCTAGCATGGCCTGATAGACTTCCTCAGACAGGTTCATGCTGCGAGCAAAAAGGGCCGCTATTGAGGTTCCTACCTGGGCTCGCTGCCGTGAAACCGGCATCTTGCCTACGGTCCGCAAGCGACGGGCCTCAAACATCTCGAGAGAAACAGTCAAGAGCACGAACAAGTAGCGATAGGTCATTTCAATAATCATAATAAAAAATGGTGGAATTCGCAGCACCCTGAGCGATTTAAAAATGTCCGCCGCCGGTGTAGTCATCAGCAAAATAACCCCCATGGACAGCGAAATTCCCACCCTCAGAAACAGCAGAAATACCGCGATAACTCCCTGCCTCGTTACAAACAGGGCTGGCGGCCAGGTGATTCCCATCCACCGGTGAGCTTCACCCCACTGGTAAATCATAAACAGGGGCTCGCCATCTACAAATATGTTGAGGACCACCGGCAATGTGAAAAGCAGGGTAATAAGAGGGATAAATCCCCAGATCCGCTTCTGCAGAACCAAGACTGGTAAATGGGACAGATACATCAGAATAATTGTACCCACCCATAAAGCTAACAGTAACGGGATAGACCTAGTTATACTGGCCCCCACTATCAGGGCCAGCATCACAATAAGCTTCGTATCCGGCCGGACCCTCTGCAGCAATCCTTCCTGCCGGGCATATCGCTCGGTCTGCATATCCTCACAGATTACCGCCCGCATTCGGCGAATACTCTTGATCAGAAAATTGCTCCTTTTTCCCTTAACTGACGGTTCGATTATGGTATGCGGTTGCGGTTCCTCCATCATCCAATTCGGAAGCTGCATGAGATCTCCTTTCCCTGACAGGAATAGTTTTGTACTCCCACCGCTGTTTATAAGCCCTGTTTAGTAGCCGAACCCAAGGGTTGGGGTTAATTCCGGCGAACGGACGTTGGGTCCGAATTGTGCAACACCCTGCGAAGGTGAGGACAGAAAGCAGCCGAGCGACAGGAGGTCGCGAGCCCGTCTCTGAGACATGGACGTCGAATTGACGGGTTGCTGCTTTCCAACCGAACCGAGCAGTTGGTGTTGCCAATGCAGGACCCAGGTAGTGAGCGGAATTAACCCCGGGCCGCCGCCCACCCGCATGACCGCATAGATGAACCATCCCCATGCCGGTCTACTCTTTCACAATTTTATATAAAATGCCTGTTATCCCTGCGACCAGGATGCATCCCACCAGGGCTGATAGTAGGTAGCCGCCTGCTGAGTGGGCGAAACTGGCATCCAGCCCCGGTATCCCGTAATCAGGCAGGGGGCTGTGCTGCCAGAAATCAGCGAATTTCTCCAGCCCCGCAGGAATGAAACCCGCCTCATCCGGAAGCTGATCCAGGCCCCATTCTCCAAAAGCGGTTCCCGTAGCCAGGAGCCCCAACGGTGACAGAAGTATTAAAAGGCCAATTACCATCCACAATTTACGGTATTCCCTAAACATGCTCACTTCCCCCAAGCCATCTATACAGGCCCTACCGGGGAACCATCAGAGGCAATTCCCGGATAGTTTTTCGCGACAAACCAGGTTCCCAAGGCCGTAACCAGGCCTTCAACAGGTCCGGCCAGAATTAAATGCTCGCTCATCATGGCCGCCAGGGTAATCTTCAGCGGCACTGGAAAGTACAGGGGAGTTCCGTCGGCAGCCTGGAACAGGTGATACTGGGAGCCGAATTCGATCGCCGTAACCAGAGCCGCTGCATTCAAGCCCACATAACCCGCAAAAAAAGCGGCTGCCAGAGCACGGGCGGAGAGTACATCAGCCTTGCCCTTGATAAGCCGGTAGGTGTAGTAACCAATCATAGGCATGATAAATGCGATGTTGAAGCAGTTTGCTCCAATGGCCAGAACACCCCCATCTCCAAAAATAAGTGCTTGAATCACAAGAGCAACCGATACCCCAATACAGGCTGCCCATGGTCCGAGAAGTATGGCCAGCAAGACTGCTCCCACCGCATGAGCGGAACTGCCTCCAGGAATGGGCAGATTAAACATCATAACAGCAAATGAAAAGGCGGCTCCGACAGCCAGTAGGGGTACTTCCTTCTTTTTTAAACTGGATTGAACTTTTTTTACTGCCACCCCCATGATCGGAATCATGCCTACCACAAAAGGTACCGCCGTTTGGGGGCTAAGATACCCGTCCGGTATGTGCATGGATATACCTCCATCCGCAGAATTTCACCGGGTTTTTTCCAATAAAAAACCATGAACCACTAACCTGGCCAATGGCGAGGGTTAGTACCTTCATGGTACTTCTTGTGAATTCATGTAAATATCAGTCTTTTAATCGGTCTCGTCCTATAATTAGTCTCCTGCCCTCATCTCCCTAGGTGAACTTCCCTGGCGAATACGACACTTTCATAGCGCGCAATTACATCTGCTGTTCGCCATTATTCTGTATTTTCCCTGCCTGGGGGAAAATTTTTCGAGGTTCTTCCCTTGTCTTGCTTCTTACTCCTGGCGACAAACGCTTCTTGTTAATTGGTGCTTTCCGGAGAATAACGTGATCAAAAACTTTTGACCAGGGTAAAGGTACTGGTAACATTTTTATGCGTTACCGAAAACAAATAGTTGCCCCGGGCAGTTAGAAATACTCGGCCGCGGCCTTCTTCGTCAGTCTTTATCCGATGGGGATAATCCCGGTGATGTGTATTGGCGTAGGTAACCCTGACCTCTGCCCCCGCAACCGGTTCTCCTGATGATAATACCTGGAATTCATAATTTTCCCCCATTCGGGCATGACTGTAGCCTGCCGGAATGATTTCCAGCGGCAATCCCAGGGCCTGCAGGCCATGGTGGTGGTGATGCCCGATCTCCAGGACGACTTTACCATAAAGCTCATGATCACCCTTCTCCACAACATAAACCTGCAGCAGACCATCCGCTTCCTGTCCCAGGTTTATCTCCATACTCCCATGATGTTCCTGAACCGGTACCTGCCGGCTGACACCATCGGTTACTACAAATCCCTCTATACCGTCTTGTGAACAGCCGTCCCCGGGCTTCATATTGTAGCCCTTCAAAACCCGCAGGATTACTTCCTCTCCCGCATGGAAATGGCCGTGATCAGTAGCAGGTTCAAGCCATATCTCCTTAATGTGCTCTGCTCCCGCTGCCTCAGGAATCTCCTCCAGCAGTATGCGGTGGCGAACCAGTTCCATCTCCACGATGCGAGCCCTGATAACCCGGCGCTCTCCGAATACGTTCTCCAGAAAAATACTGCCATCCTCGGCCGGCACAATCCGGTCAACACGTTCCATCAGCAGTTCTTCCTGACCGGACTTACTCAGATATACATTGGACTCACACAAGTTACTGACCCCCATTCCCCGCCAGACAGCCTGGACATACTGGACCCTGGGCGGTTTCAGTCGACTTGATGTCCATAACCCCTTCGCCGCAGATCACACACTGGATGGTAGCATGAATCCTGGCTTTGGCCGGGAACTCAAAATCGATCTCCTTCCAGTCAAACAGGTCTTCAAAAGGAGTGCTCATCAGCAGTTCGAATATAGCTGCGATCAAATCCTCTTTTTCCGCCGCTTCAGCCTCCGTCAGGCTGGCCTTCCGGACCAGTTCACGATATCGCCCTGACTCCGGCCCGCGGTTACCCCCAAATTTCTGAGCAATACGAAGGGCTCGTCCTTTTTCCCGACTGGCAATGGTGTATACGTTTTTTCCATAGTCTTTAAAGACCAGGTTCCCCTTTCCAAATGTGCAACCTAAAATTGCCTGAATAGCATCAACCCCGCAGGAATTGGTTTCAACCACCGCCAACAGTTCCTCATCCACATCCGGATTAACCTGCAGTTCCTGCAGGGCAAATTCCGCCACCCGGATACCCATCAACAGGCCCGGACAGATATGACCGTGAAACTGAATCGCTGATTCTACCGGGGACATGTTTTTACACAAACCTAATCCCACCTTTCCTGCTAATTATAATACACATACCGGGGGTTAAAAACCCGGTTCGGTCAGTCCATCAATTCCCGTACCCGGTCCACCAGACGTTCCACCTGCAGGGGGAGGGATTCGTCAATCGTCCCTACAATGTCCAGCCTGGACCGGTTTAATGGAATGAGAACCTTGATCGCATCTGATGATGCAATGGCCTCTGCCATCCGGGGACTGAGCTCACCGCCTAAGGAGTTGGCCGCAATTATTGCCACTGAGCCCACAATGCAGTCAACCCGTCCTGCGTTAAACACCACCGCATTTTCACCACTGGCACCCTCATTGGCACCGGCTCTAAGCATCGCGGAACTGGCTACCGCATTGGTCCCCAGGGCGAGTATGTGGACCTCGGGACCTAACTCTTGGCGCAGTTTTTCAACAATCAGCCGCCCGATTCCTCCTCCCTGTCCATCCACGACC
>JBLNCH010000028.1:0-6066 GCA_050260485.1 Bacillota bacterium
TTGGGAAACGTTTGTAAAGTGATGTACCATCTCTCGCGCATAATTAAACCCCCCTCTTTGATTATAAGCGCCCCCCGGTCATGAACAGGCCGGAGGTCGTTATGAAAGATAATTGCAAAGATTGTGCCAGATCAAAAATGACGGTTTTGCGGGAGACAGCGGGACGATGGGCTGGCCGTAAAATGCCGAAGTGTAAGAATTATTTACACCGAAAAGGGTGAAGTGGCACCAACACCGGGTTAATTGCGGCCTGGTAAAGGTGATATTGTGTTAAGAATAATTACAAAACCGTGTAAGGTTTTCAGACCAATCCCGTTGATTATTTACAACGGGTATCGGTTTAGTATTGTTGGTTGGTATAAAGATTTGGAAGGCAAGGTGCCCGCCGGCAGCGGGAAAAAAAGATTGTCGCATTGAAAATTCGTGTATGAAAGAACGATCACCAGGAGCAACCCCGGCAGTTCATCTTGATGACAGCATCAGAATGGGGCGAGCTCCTCCTGGTAGAGCTTGTCGATTTCATCGGCGAAGTTGCTGTAAATAACCTTGCGCTTCAGTTTCAGGGTGGGGGTAACTTCATCGGCCAACCCGGCAAACCGGCGGTTGATGATGGTATACTTGCGGATTGCTTCATAGTCCTCAAAATTCCGGTTGACCTTTTCGATCTCCTGCTCAATGATGGAGCGCAGGCTATCCTGGGCTATAAAATCGGGACCAACTTTTATCAAAGCCCCGGTGTCCGCATCATACTGCAGGGCGGTTTCATCAAAGGGGATGCCTTCCTGTCGGAAATGCTCCGCAAACAGGTCGAACCTGGGAACCACGAGGGCAATGACAAAAGGACGATCATCTCCCCATACGCATATCTGGTCAATATAGGGGTTCAAAAAGAATGCGTTTTCCAGTTTGGCGGCTGGGACTTTCTCGCCGCTGCTCAGTACCAGGAGACCTTTTTTGCGGTCAATGATTCGCATATAGCCGTCTGCAAACTCCTCCACAATATCGCCTGTGCGGAAAAAACCATCCTCTGTAAAGGCGTCGGCTGTAGCTGCCGGATTATTCCAGTATCCTTTGATAACGTTGTCCCCCCGTACCAGCAGTTCACCATCTTCTGCTAGTCGGCCCTCGACCCCAACGGCAAGAGGTCCAACTGAGCCGGGCAGGATGCGGTGCAGCCGGTTAAGGGTGACGGTATTGCAGGTCTCAATCAGCCCATATCCTTCAATTACCCTGATTCCCATGGCCATGAGGATTTTACACAGCACCGAGGGGAGCCCTCCGGCTGCGGAGAAGGCGAAACGGTAACGTCTTCCGAGCAGGGCTCTTGCCGGTTGAAAAATCTGTTTGTCTACCTCAAGATACTGTTTTTTCAGTTCCGGATTAAGGTGGGCGGTAAAATCAACACCTTCGGACATATCGATAAATCCATGTGGGTCGCTGCGGGCCTCAAGCACCCGCAGCCCAAATTCCAGAGCTTCCGCAAACCGCGCTGAATCCTCCGGGGCAGTGAATAGATTCCGGATGGCGTTATATATCATCTCAAAGTAGCGGGGTGTGGCCATAAAAATCGTGGGATTGAAAAGCCGCAGATCATGGAGGAAAGCTCCTGGACCTTCTGAATAAGCGATGGTGGCCCCTATCGTCAAAGCCGTCATTTGACCGCACTGGCGCTCATAGGAATGAGACAGGGGCAGTATGGACAGGAAAACATCTTCCTCGGAAACCGGCGGCATGCTTTTCAGAATCAGGCCCATGGCTGCATTCATGCTGTAATGAGTATGTACTACTCCTTTTTGTTCCCCGGTGGTACCTGAGCTGTAGATGATGGTCATCGGGTCAAATAGGTCAAGGGAACGCCAGCGATCGTGAGCGAAGGGATGACGGGCCAGGAAGAGGGACCCTGCTTCCCTTAACTGGTTCATGCTCATCACATTCGAGTTTTCAAAAAGTAAGTCCTCCTCTAATACAACCACCTTCTCCAGAGTCGGCATCTCATCCCAGAGGTTAAGAGCCTTTTGCAGGTTTTCCCGGTTCTGGACAAATAGAACCCTGGAGCCGGAGTCATTTATCAAAGCTGCCATTTCCCGCTGGGACAGTGTTGGGTACAGGGCTACCGTAACCAGGCCAGCACTGAGGATACCCAGGTCAGCCCACAGCCACTGGGGGCAGTTGCCGCTCATGATAGCCACGCGGTCTCCGGCCTCCAGGGCCAGGCTCATCAATCCGGCCGATACCTCGCGCACAATCCGCCCCACCTCGGCGTAGGTAAGAGATGCTGTGGAACCGTTCCCGGTTTTCCACCACTGGCACCTGCGGTCACCGAAGCGGAAGACCGAGTTATCGAACATTGCCGGGAATGTCTGTCTTACGATGTATTTTCGATTGCTGTTACTCAAAATGGAACCTCCTATTTATTACCATCTGCTCGTATTCGCAGATGGAGCGATTTTTACTGCCTTATTAGACTTTGGCCATTCGGATTTCTAATGCCACTCTCTTGATATTGCACCGTAAGTCGGGTCGGTTATTAACGCATCATTACTTTGTCATGCAATCCTCTAATGCAGCCCGTATTCCTTCAATTTGGCGTAGAAGGTGGTGCGGTTTATTTTCAGCATTTCGCACGCCATTTTCTTGTTGCCTCTGGTTATTTCCAACGCCCGCATAATTGCTGCTTTCTCCGCTTGACTGGTGACCTGTTTTAATGTTTGACCCTCCAGATGGTCTTGATTTCGGCCCAGCCGGTCGGTGATGTAATAGAGGTTTTCCGGTTTGATCAGACCCATCTTGGCCTCCAGGCAGGCGCGCTCAATCGTGCTTTTCAGTTCGCGGACATTGCCCGGCCAGTGGTAACTCATCAAGATCTTCAAGGCCTTGCTGGTCAGGCCGGTAATGCTGGTCCCGACTTCCTGGTTGAAACGTGAAATAAAGTGATGGGCGAGCGCAGGTATGTCCTCCATTCGGCTTTTCAAGGGGGGAATATGGACGGAAAAAACATTCAGCCGGTAATACAGGTCCTCGCGGAATTTGCCCTGTCGGACCTTGGCCTCCAGGTCCCTGTTGGTGGCCGAAATCACTCTGACATTCAGAGGGATGAGGCTCGTACCGCCTACCCGCTCAACCTCCTTCTCCTGGAGTACCCTCAAGAGTACCGCCTGGACATTAAGAGGCAATTCTCCCACCTCATCGAGGAAGATGGTGCCGTTCTGAGCCAATTCAAACTTTCCTGGTTTTCCCCCTCTCCTGGCTCCAGTGAAAGCTCCCTCTTCGTAGCCAAATAGCTCTGATTCCACCAAGTTATCCGGAATTCCGGCACAGTTTACGGTGATAAACGGTCCGTCCCGGTAGGGACTGTCCAGGTGGATCGCATGGGCAAACAACTCCTTGCCGGCTCCGGTATCGCCGATAAGGAGGACGGGAGAGTGTGTAGCCGCAATGTCCCAGGCCCTCCGTTTGGCCTCTATGATCGCCAGGCTGTTGCCGCGGATAGAATCAAAAGAATACTTGGCTCCCCACAACCGTTTGACCTCTTCCTTGTAGTAGTCAAGCTGCTTATCTGTACCCAGGATACGCTGTGCAAATTCCCGGGCATCTTCGAGCCGCGAGAAAATAGTAATCTCCATGGCACCGACAATCCGTCCATTCTCAGCCAAGGGGATCATTGACACTACAATACTTCGCCTGTTTCTGAGGAGCACCCGGCCCTGCTGGGGTATGCCGGTCTGCAGTACATTCAGGAGTTCCGATTCCGGCAGGAACTGGGGCAGCGGTTTGCCCGTCGCCTCCTCGGCGGAGACATCCAGAAGGTATTCGGAAAAACGGGTACTGACGAACACGATCCGAGCCTGGTTATCAACTATCAGCAGGCCTCCGAATTCGTCCAGAGCGTTGGCGATCCGTTCAAAATCACGGTTGTTTGCCTGGTTAACAGTCATCGCGACCACATCTCATGTAAGGATTCCTTACTATTCATATTATCATATGGCAAATTATGATTGGGAAAACAAACAGTAGTTTATTTTTCTTACACTCAAGTTCACAGTAACAGCAGGTTCCAGACGCCGGGATTGTTCACGGAAACTGGGAGAGCTGCACTGTAGAATCGGCCCTCCTCTTGCCCTGCGGTTTACAATAAATACGGGCAAGACGGGCATTCAAGGTAGAGTATGTGCAGTACGAAAATTTCTGGATTTATGGGATTATGATTATGTCAGATATACCCGGTGATGGTATCCTCCAGCCGCATCAGCGGCCGGGGAAGGCATGAAGGGCGTTAACCAGCACATCGACTTCGGCTTTGGTATTGTAGAGGCCAAAGCTTACCCTTACCATACCCCGGTGAGGTTTACCAGGTGTGGCAAAGGCCTCTTTAACCTCGACGGGAGAAACCCCTAGCAGTCTCTGAACATACGGCTGGGCACAGAAACAACCGCTGCGTACCGCTATCCCGTGTTCGTTGGCCAGGTAAGAAGCCACGGCTTCATGAGGAACCCCCAGGATATTAAAGGGGATAATCCCCACTTTATGTTTGTGATTTTGATTGTCACCATAGAATATCAGTCCCGGCACGCGTGACAGGCCTCTTCGTGCATAATCCGCCAGCTTCGCTTCAACCTCCATAACTCGCTGCATACCCAGACGGTTAAGGCTCTTTATCGCTGCCGACAGTGCGATGACTCCCATCATATTGGGAGTACCTGCTTCATCCCGGTGAGGAACTTCCGCCCACCGCACCCGTCGGCGGCTGACCAGCTCCACCGTTCCCCCACCCACCAACTCGCTGTGCCCGTGTTCAAAAGCCTTGCGCGGGCCGATTAGAACCCCGGTACCGAAGGGGGCATACATCTTGTGCGCGGAAAACGCCAGGTAGTCGATAAATTCACCGTCAGCCAATCCCTTCATGGATACGGGAAGATGAGGTACCATCTGGGCTCCGTCTACCATGATTTCAGCGCCGTAGTGGTGAGCCATGCGGGCGATTTCTCCGATGGGATTGACATGTCCGGTGACATTGGAGGCACCGGTAACAGTAACCAGGCGGGCCCTTCCCCGGGAGGCTTTCAGCTTCCTCTCCAGGTCATCAAGGCGCAGGCGGCCGGCTTCATCCACCTCCGCATACAGGACCCGGAATTTGTTCCGCCAGGGAAGGTCATTGGAATGGTGCTCCATAACCGTGGAGATGACTATGTTTCGATGACCGGCATTCTGAGCCAGGCGGTAGGCCAGCTTATTGATGGCTTCAGTGGTATTCTTAACAAAGATTACTACACTGCGGTCGCGGTCGGACCCAACGAAATCCGCCACCAGCCCACGGGCTTCTTCATAAAGCCGGGTGGTGACCTCCGACTTGGTCCCGCCGCCCCGGTGTACGGCACCGTACCAGGGCGCAAAACTTTCGATAGCTTCCAGGACGGACCTGAAGGGAGGGGTAGTGGCCGCATTGTCAAAGTTGATCAGTGGAACCTGTTTGCCGTTGACCAGGGTGACGGGCAAATTTAAACCTGCAATCAGGTCCTGCAGGTTGTCAGGATGCCCCGACAGGGTGGATGGCAGCACGGTGATCCCCCCAACGTTGCGATATCACGCGATAAATCAGACACAGAAGCATATTCCACGAGCGCACACCCCGGAGCGTTTTTATCATAATATTCTCTTCCCGGAAAAAGGTTTCTTTAAGCCGGCAATGTATCGCATCATCCCTTTAACAACACAGTCCTTTAGCCTAACCATCCGTATGCTCTTATCCGTTTACTGATACTCTCCATTTCCTCTCACCCAAATTTGTTGAGCCTCCTCGTATTTCCTTATATAAACGGCCTTCTCTTTAATTCTAAGCCGTTTGGCATTACCCATTAACACCCAATCCTAAACACCTTATCACTTTACATGTCCGGATACGAGCCCGGTAAATTTTGGATGGGCCTGCACCTGCAACTATTAAGGCAAAATGTCGTATTTCATATTAGGTACAGGGCAAACGTAGAATTTATTACGCAAAGCCGCAGGAGGCCACATCTCATTATGACAATGTCAGACAGCACACGCAGCATGCACTCCAGTGCAGAT
>JBLNCH010000029.1:0-7565 GCA_050260485.1 Bacillota bacterium
TTCATTGCCAATATCATGACGGGCTGCATCAGGGCTAAAATCTTGTTTACCCGAATGGCATTATCGGTCAATTCCCAGCTGGCTCTTCGAAATCGTTCTGTCTCACTGGCAATACGGTTGAATGCCCTTACTACTCGTATACCGGTAAGGTTTTCTCGCAGGACCAGATTAACCTTATCAAGTTTGGTCTGCATGATCCGAAACAGCGGCACAATCCAGTTGGCCATGCCCACAACGAAGGTGATCATTAGAAACGGCACTATTACCAGAATACGGGTCAGTTCCGGATTCTTGGAGTAAGCCATGAACAGGGCCCCGATATAAATAATGGGCACATAAATCACGAAGCGCAGACCCATGACCAGGAGAGTCTGAACCTGGGTAATATCATTGGTGTTTCTGGTTATCAGAGAGGCGGTGCCAATACGGTCAAACTCATGGAGGGAATAACTTTCGATACGAGAAAAGACCTGGTCCCGGATGTCCCGCCCAAACCCGGTTCCGATTAGGGAAGACATGTAGCTCCCCGTGATGGAACAAAGGCTGCTGCCCAGAGCTACCAGCAGCATGTAACCTCCATAACGACCGATGTAGGCAGTATCGCCCTTCATCATTCCGTTGTTGACTACGTCGGACATCAGGGTTGGAAGATACAGTTCTGCCATCGCCTGGCCAAAGAGGAAAAGGACCATAGTCAAGAGGAGCGGGGTATAAGGTTTTAAATTCTGCAGTAACCGAAGCATAAGCCTTCTCCACTTTACTATTACTTCATCTGGGGCTGAACCTTAACCGTCATCTTGTCTGCCAGGGTGCGAACGTTGGTAACAGCCACCATCTCACCCTCTTTAAGGCCCTCAAGTATAATAACTTTTCGCTCGTTTTTCGGTCCGATTTTCACCTCCCGCCGGTAAGCGGAATGGTTTTCAATCACAAAGACAAAGTTTTTGCCGTTGCTGGAGACCACCGCCGATGACGGCACGGTGATCCCCCGCGACTTGGCCAATATGACCGCATGGGCAGCAAGGCCGGCTTTTAAATGGCCGTTGTTCTTAATGGTAATCTCCACTGGAAACACCTGACCGGTATTAAGGGAAACCGGTCCCACCGAGGAAACGGTTCCTTTAAGCTTAATCCCGGGATTGCCGTCGATACTGATGTCCATTTCCTGTCCTTCTGTGATCAGGGCCAGGTTTTCCTGGTTTACCGAGGTCTTTAACTTGAGATTGGAGGTGTCTATTACTGAGGCGGCCACTACTCCGGGTGACAGAATCTCACCCTCATCTACGTTAAGGCAGGCCAGAATGCCGGCAATAGGGCTTTTGATAATGGTATTCGCCTGCTGGATCTTGAGACTTTCCAGGTTGGCCCGGGCCAGGTCGACTGCGGCCTGGGCCTGCTGTTGAGCCGGACCGCAGGCAGTCTCATACTGTTTTTGGGCGGTGGTGAGTCGGTCTTCGGCATCTTCCAGTTGAGCTTGCGAAGAGGCACCCGAATCATACAGAGCTTTAATCCGGTCATACGACCGCTGAGCGGCTTCCAGACCCACCCGGGCAATTTCTGCCTGATTCCGGGCAGCTTGGAGCGCAGCTTCGGCGGTGCACAAGGAGGCCTGGGCTTGCGCGATCTGGCTGCCAATCAATTCCGAATCAAGAGTGATCAGGACGTCGCCGGGTTTAACAACACTCCCGGTTCTTACGTTCAGACTGACCACTTTTCCCGTTACCTTACTGGATATATCTACGGTTTGGGAGGGTAAGAGAACGCCGCCCAACTGCAAGGGCAGTTCCAGTGCTTCATACGTGCCCACGGCCGTACTTACGGTCACCGCCCGGTTCGCTTCACCGCAGCCGGACAGCAAAACAGCGATAAGACCTAATAGCGCCAGGTAAGAGATAATTCGCTTACGCATGACAAACCTCCCCGTTCCCCTATTTGAGATGGATCTTGACCCTCGCGTTCATCCCGGGCATAAGCTCCAATTTATCGCTGTCAATGATGCTGATCTGAACCGGTATTAGCTGAGTCACCTTGGAAAAGGTTCCGCTGGTGTTGAGCGAAGGCAGGGTATTGAAGGCAGAGACCGTGGCCTGGCCGATGTTTTCAACATAGCCTGAGAATCTGCGGTGAGGGTAAGCATCGATGGTAATGTCAACTTCCTGACCGGGTTTGATCTTCAAGATAACCGTTTCTTCAATATTGGCCTTGATATAAAAATGGGAGGTATCCGCCACGGTGGCAATCTCCATCCCCGGGGTAACAACCTCACCATCGACAACATCGGATTTGACTATCTTCCCATTGATCGGGGAACTGATATCGGCCTTGCTGATAATGGCGTCAGCAGAAGCAGCCATGGCCTGGGGATTAACCGCTGAACTGCTGATCAGGGAACTGACATCCTGTGAACCGAGGACCTGGCCGGCCTTGACATAGTCCCCCTCCCGAACTTCCCATCTCTTTATTTTCCCGGTAATCTCGGGGGTAATGGTTACCATATCCGCGGTAACCGAAGCATCCTGAGTTGAAAAATAATACATACTCTCATAAATGTAATAAGCAAGCCAGGAGATCCCGGCAACCAGAACGAATGCCCCCAGAGCTATCAATACCTTTTTAAACCGCTTCATCCCCTCACCCACCTTCAATTTTGTCGCCGACTATTTGATACCCTTGGCACCTTTAAGAATCTCGTGGACCCGCGGCAGCATACGCCCCAGTTCTTCCAGCTGATCCTCCGGTATTACCTTGAGCCGCTCGCCGAAGCTCTGCCTCAGCTCCGCCCCCAACTCCCTGAAGGTTTGGCGTCCTTCCTCAGTCATCTCGACCCGTTTTATACGGCGGTCGTGTTCGTCATCATTTCGTGTGACCAGGCCGTCTTTAATCAGACGGTCAACCAGCGGGGTAAGCTGTTGTTTGGACATCCCCATCTCGGCAGCCAGCTCGCTCATCGGCAGCGACCCCCCATGGTAGACACTGGAGAGGACTCGAAAATGTCCGGGACTTAAACGGAGCCGGGTGATTTGATCGGCAGGCCTTGAAAAATTGTTGCGGATGAAAACAATCAGGGCCACCAGGTCATTCACAATCTGATCCAAGTTGCTCATTCCGTCACCTTTCCCATCGTTTAATAAACGCCTTGATGCTAACTATATACCAAACAGGCATATTAGTAAATAATTATTGACTATAAACAAATATTTACCATCTCTTTCTTGGCTTGGGTCAAAAATCGCTCAGCAGATATGCTGGTCAAACACGAAAGAGAGAACCCTTAATCAAAGGTTCTCTCCCGTTTTTTCTTCTATGATTTAATCTTGGTCTTCCTGCTGACCCCAACTCACGGAAGATCGGCCAGGCTCTTTTCCAGGAGTTCATCTGGAATCTCCACATCCACCATTCTACCGGACAGGTACTCATCGTAGGCACTGAGATCAAAGTGCCCGTGACCGCTCAGACCGAAGACGATGCACTTGCTCTCACCGCTCTCCCTGTACTTGAGGGCCTCGTCAATAGCCGTCCGGATGGCGTGGGATGATTCGGGTGCCGGTAAAATCCCCTCATTGCGGGCGAACATAATGGCCGCTTCAAAGACCGCACACTGGTCAACGGCGGTCGCCTCAATTATGCCATCATGGTATAGCTGGCTTACCAGAGGGGAGTCCCCGTGGTATCTTAAGCCGCCGGCATGGATTGAAGGTGGCGCGTAGTTTCTCCCCAGAGTGTACATCTGGCTGATCGGTGTCAGGCAGGCCACATCGGTGTAATCATAGATAAACCTGCCGCGGGTAAGGGTTGGACAACCTGAAGGTTCAACCGCAATCAGCCTTATGTTCTTTCCCGCGAGTTTGTCGGGGACGAAGGGGAACGCAAGACCGGCAAAATTGGTCCCGCCTCCGCAGCAGCCGATTATGATATCTGGGTACTCATCCACCATCTCCAACTGTATCCTGGTTTCCTGCCCGATAACCGTTTGGTGCAGGCATACGTGATTCAACACACTGCCCAGGGAATAATTGGTGTCGTCGCGTCCCAAGGCGTCCTCTACCGCTTCGCTGATGGCCATTCCCAGACTGCCAGTGGAATTTGGGTTCCTCTGCAGCTCCCGGCGCCCGGCTTCGGTACGATTGCTGGGACTGGCAATGACCTCGGCGCCGTAAACCTCCATAACCGATTTCCGGTAGGGTTTTTGTTCATAGCTTACCTTGACCATATAAACGGTACATTCCAGCCCGAACATGTTGGTAGCCAAAGACAGTGCGGTTCCCCATTGGCCGGCACCGGTCTCAGTTGACAGCCGTTTCTTGCCGGCAATTTTGTTATAAAACACCTGGGGTATGGCACTGTTCAGCTTGTGGCTGCCTACCGGACTTACACCCTCATACTTGTAATAAATCCGGCAGGGTGTATCCAGGGCCTTTTCCAAACGCCGGGCACGGTAGAGCGGTGACGGCCTCCAGAGCTTGTAAATCTCCCTCACTTCCGTTGGTATATCGATGTAGCGTTCAGTAGATTCTTCCTGTTCGAGTACCCCTATGGGGAAAATCGGTAACAGGTCCTCTGGAGTCAAGGGTTTCTTGGTAGTCGGATTAAGCCCAGGTGCAGGCAGGTTGGGCATATCCGCCTGGACGTTATACCAGAATTTCGGCAACTTCTCCTCAGGCAGAATGATCTTGGAAAGCACATCTGATCTCATCTCCACTAATCTCCTCTCGGCTGATATTTTATGTTTTGACCTTTACATTCTAGCATCAGACAATCTCTCGTGGCAACAAATAAAATCACACCTGATACAATTTTCTGTAAGTCTGGTTTGCAATCTATGATGCAAGTCCTTTCGGGTACAGTTAAGCATCAAGCACACGCCCCCCGTATATTGGCAGCATAACAGCCATGACTAACGGCAGGTCAGATACCGGGTGAGGATTACCGACTGGCCCGCTCCAATGTCCCGGGCACAGTCTGATAGCCTGTTCTTTTCATCTCCCGGCTGATTACTTTGCTGCTCTTCAGTGAATTGTCCCAGCGGCGACAGCGGTCTCCGAAATAAGCCAGGACCTGGCCCTGGCGGTGAATTGAAACCACCTCACACTGATTAGGACACCCGTCGCATTCCATACTCCGAGTTTCAAACTCACCCTCCAGAACAAAGTTCGCCCCTCTGAAGGCGGACTTGCGGCCTTTCATGGACTCTGCTGCCAGCAGCGCCGCGCCAATAGCTCCCATAACATTGTAGTGCTGGGGTACCTTGATCTCAATATTCAGCATCTTTTCAAAAGCCCGTTTTAAACCGAGGTTGGCGGCCACACCCCCTTGAAACACCACCGGGGGTTGAATCTCCTTGCCCTTGCCCAGATTGTTCAGGTAATTACGGGCTAAAGCCTCACAGAGCCCGGCGATGATCTCTTCGGTCGGGTAGCCCATCTGCTGCTTATGGATCATATCTGATTCCGCAAAGACCCCGCACCGGCCGGCAATTCGCACCGGCTGACGGGCCATGGTCGCCCAGTGACCAAAATCCTCAATCGGTATATTGAGGCGCAGGGCCTGCTGGTCCAGGAATGAGCCGGTTCCAGCCGCACATACGGTATTCATGGCAAAGTCAACCACCACTCCGTCCCGCAGCAGAATCAGCTTGGAGTCCTGTCCACCAATCTCAAAAACCGTCCGGACATCGGGATGGAAATGGCTGGCCCCGATCGCGTGGGCGGTTATCTCGTTCTTGACCTCATCAGCTCCCATCATAGCCGCTACCAGGTTGCGGCCACTGCCCGTAGCCCCGACACCCATAACCTCGAACCGGGGCAGCCGGGACAGCAGATCCCTGAAACCCTGCTGGGTGGCCTTGACCGGATGCCCCATGGTTCTGATGTAAACCGATTCCAGAACATTCAGTTGTGAATCCAGAGCCACCAGGTTAGTGCTAACCGAACCAACGTCTATTCCCAGGTAAGTCTTGAGCATTAGCATCTCCCATTTTCGATTTTCGCCATTTAATCATATCCAGGAACGCCTCCAACCGGGTGATAATTCCGGCCTCTCCGGCATGTTCATCAAAATACATGGTCATGACTGGAATCCCCTCGTCCTCCTGAACCCTTATCAATACCGATTGCGCCACAATCTCCGGCATACAGGTCAGAGGGGCTACCTGAATCACCCCATCCAGATCCTGGTGCGCATAACTGACCGTACTGGCCACGGTTTCCCGTCCGTGCCCTCCTACCCAGTATTGCAGGTAAGGTCTGGCCAATGGCAGGGTTGCATGCAGGCTCGGAACAGCCGGCAGGAATCCTCCGAGGAGATGGTCATTTACCCATTGAGTAAGGTTGACTGATCTGACCACCTCAGCGCCCATCCTGCCCAGGTGACGTTCAAGGTCATAGTTGGCAAAGGGTTCCAGTAGGGTGTAAATCTCACCAACCAACCCAATCCGGATCGGGTTTGAATTATCAAGGTCCCGCGATAAACCGGATAACTCACGGGTTACCTTTTCCAAAACCGGAGCAACCTCAGACGGTCTGGAGCAATTATCAACCAACTTCAAACCCCGGGAAACGATTCGCTCACAGCGGCTCTTGGCAATCACCCGGGGCAGCCAGTAGTGCTGAAGAGCCTCCAGACGGTCAATAGCCTTTAACTTCTCCCAGGCCAGGCGAATTCCCGACCACACCTGAAGCCACGAGGCTTTGATGCCCATCTGCCGCACTTGATTGAGCAGGCTCAACAGGCGCGAGTCGGGTGCTTCGATTATCAACATATTGAATTCCCGCCCCAGGTCCTGGAGGATATCCCGTTCCACCTGAGCATAATAGCCAAACCGACACGGTCCCCAACCGCCTGCCATGAGGATGGCATCTGCTCCCCGGTCCATCGCTTCCAGGTAGTTGCCTAGATTAATTTTTAATGGCAGACAAACGAACTCCGGAGAGTAACGAACTCCCAATTCCAGGGTCCGCCTGCTGCATGGCGGCGGGACCACCACCTCGAGCCCCAGTTCATTTAACAATGCGCTAATGGCTATATAGGAATTCCCCATATGGGGGAAGGTTATTCTCAAGCCCCAGCCTCCTTTGTCTCCGCATCATGTCGCAAAAGGCCTCCAGGCGGGTCACCGTTCCCGCCTCCCCGCTATGCTCATCAACGGTAAGGAGCATAAACGGCTTGTTTATGCGGCGTTCGATAATTTTGGCCATCATGGAATCCGGCCCACAGCCGAAACATGTCAGGTAGATCAGGCCATCGATCTTTTCATCCTGGTTGAGCAGCAGGGCCGTGCCCACCATTTTACGTCCCACTGTCCAAAAGACTCGTTTCGGTAACCGGGCTGCGGCGAGTTCCACTTCCCGTGGATCGAGCATCTCATTGGTAACTACAGACACCCCCATTTCTCGCAGGCGTTCGAAGAGCTGCAGGCTGATAAAGCGGTCATTCAGGGTGTAGCAGTGGCCCAAAACGCCAATGGTGAGGTCACCAGGAGCAGATTTAACCACCGGCTTACCTTCCCAGATCCTTATCCCCTCGTCCAGAGTATGGCCCTGACGACAGATCTTTTCCAGG
The DNA here is from genome assembly GCA_050260485.1 of Bacillota bacterium. GTDB lineage: Bacteria > Bacillota > Syntrophomonadia > Syntrophomonadales > DTU052 > DTU052. The sequence goes on from JBLNCH010000029.1 coordinate 7,558, forward strand.
GTATGGGT